>NZ_CAWUDM010000008.1:0-100322 GCF_963920855.1 Nostoc sp. CCY0012
CTCAGTCAGACTCCTGGTATACAAGCGGTTCAAGACTTTTCTGCACCACTAAGGAACAGAACAGAGAAAATTAACGGTTTGCCTCACCTAGTAACTTATAGAAAACTCTATTTAAGGAAATTGAAAACATGACAGAACAAGCTAATTTTAAAATCACTATCGCCATTCAAGATGCAGATTTAGATAACGACGAGTTACAAGAAGAAACTCAGAACTGGCGAGAACAACTTGAGGAAAGTGAAATCGTAGAAAGTGCAGATTTGGTGGCAGTTAATCAAGCACCAGCAGGTTCAAAGGCTTTCGGTGGCTTCATTTTAGGACTGTTAAACGCAGAGGTTAACCCCGCTAATCTTAAAAAATTAATGGGATTTTTGGGCGATCGCTTGGGGAATAAACAGATTGAGTTAGCACTCAAAACTCCTGACGGTAGAGAAATTAACCTCAAAGCCAGCAGCAGAGAAGAGTTTGAATTTGTTTTCCAAAAAGCACAAGAATGGGCAAAAGGTAATTCCACCACTGAAGAGAAGGCTAACATAAATGGCTAAAATTGCTTTATTAATTGCAGTAGGTCAATTCGATTCTGGAGATTTAGCCTCTTTACCGAAAAGCTCTGCGGATGTGGATGCAATGAAACAAGCTTTGATAGATCCAGAGTTAGGGGGGTTTAAAGAATCTGACATTACTGTGTTGAAAAACCCTAAGAAACAGCGAATAGAAGATGCTGTTTATGATTTATTTGAGAAAGGTAAACGAAAAAAGGATGATCTCCTGTTATTTTACTTCTCTGGTCATGGAATTACTGATGAAAGTGGGATATTCTTCTTTTCCACTTATGAAACTCGCAAGGAAAATGGTAAATTACGCCCTACAACTGCCGTATCATCAAATTGGGTACATCAGTGGATGAATCAATGTCCATCCAAACGAATTGCTATTATTCTCGACTGTTGTCATAGTGGGGCATTTGCTAAGGGACTAAGTGCTAAAGGTACTGCTAACGCTCTAATTAAAGAGCAATTAGGAGGTGAGGGACGTGGCATACTCACGGCTGCTAGTGCTACCGAATATGCTTGGGCTAAGGATGAATTTGACCTTTCTGTCTATACCTATTATCTCCTAGAAGGTGTTCGTACAGGAAAAGCAGATCAAGACGGCAATGACTGGCTTTCTCTGGAGGAATTACATGAATATGCCAAGAACAAAATATCTGAAGCAAAACTCGAAATGAACCCAGAGTTTTATCCAGTGAGGCAAGGTCATAAGATTCATCTTTTTAAAACCAAAATTACCGATCCTAGAGAGAAGTATCGAAAAGAAATTCAGCGTTATTTAAAACGAGGTAAAATTCCTACTTTTGCTCGTAGTTTGTTAGAAGAGTTGCGCCAGGAATTACAAATATCTCAAGCCGAATCCCAATTAATCGAACAAGAAATCTTCGCTCCTATTCAGAAGAAACAAGAAAATTTGAAGAAATATGAAAAGGCTTTGAAAGGAGCATTAGCTGAAGAAGGTTCTCTTGATAGTGATTGGATTTGGGAAGAATTAAAGCGAATTCAGGAAAGATATGAACTTCAGGATGAAGAAGTAGAGCCAATCAGGCAGAAGATTATTCCTGAAATACAGCAACAGCAAAAACAAAAAGAACGACAAGCACAAGACGAGTATAATAATAAACTCCGGCAATACGAACAAGAATTCAATAAAGCTATTGAACGAGAATATCCTTTGAGCAGTCATGCTCGGCAGCAAATCAACAGTTGGCAGCAGTCTTTAGGACTTAGACCTGAAGATGTACAGCTAATTGAACAACCGATTCTGGCTGCTAAGTATCAGGAGAAACTAAAGGAGGAAGAAAGACGCAAAGAACAAGAAGCACAAAGAGCTAGACAGTTAGAAGCTCAAAAGCAACGAGAACAGGAAGAGTATCAAAAACGACTGGAAGAAAGGCGGAAGCGAGAGCAGGAAGAACAACTTAGACCGCAACCACAAGAAAACGTTCCTTCACAACCCCAACCAAGACAGGCAGGATTTCTTTCCTCGAAAAAAGCTAGGCGAAGTGTGCTAGTTGGAAGCACAGCTTTAGGAAAAAAGCTAGGCGAAGTGTGCTAGTTGGAAGCACAGCTTTAGGTTTAGGGTTGATAGCAGCAGCTTTTTCTTCCGATTCTGGTAATTTATTTATAGTTGGGAATAGTATTTTATTGTGTATGGGATGGTGTTTCCTCATTGGGCGCCGTGCGGTGCAAAATTCGCCAATCCGCCGCGCTGCCGTTTTCGCAATCCGCCGCGCTGCCGTGATTTTTGTGATTATTTCGCTTTTGTTGCTTACGCTATTTTTCGCTTACTGGTGGTGGGAAACGCAGGGGTTTACCGCACGTTCCGCTCCGTCGTTGTCATCTGGCGGGCGGGCGTGATATTTCGTGTTCCAAGGGTGATATTTCGTGTTCCAATGTTCCAAAGTGTTCCAAGGGTATATCCTCATAGTCTATATCCTCATAGTCTATCTTACATCCATCTACATTGGACGCTGGTAGCTTTCTGTAAACTTATTTCTGGGAAGGTTTCTCACGAATTCATAGCATTCTTTCTCACTCGATACCTGGCACCTGGGGCAATTTCCGAATTCGACCGATTGAGCATCCGGTTGAAACACATGGCAGTGTACCAATTTAACCAGTGCATGATGCGGGGCAAGTCTTCAGGTTGTGAGGGTTCAAACAGGTAATGCACATGGTTGCTCATGATACAGAGAGCATAGAGCTTAAAGTTAAACTTCTCGATCGCCTTCTTCAAAGTATATAGGAACACTTCACGACATTCATGGCGGATAAGTTTAAATTCTCGGTTGTTACAGCGAACAGTAACGTGATAGCAGTAGTTTGGCTTAAGGTCGCGGGGTTTTCGAGGCATCTTTTCAGTTATCAGTTATCAGTTACCAGTAATAGCTGGCGATCTTACCAAAAGGGAATCAAAGTTTGCTCTTGACAAAGTGCTTCAAGTGCTGCCTGCTTATCGAACTCTGCCATTTGCAAAAGTTGTTCAGGCGATGGCGAAACGCCCACCTTCTCTTCGAGACGCTACGCGAACGGCGATGGTATCGTTCAGAACATTAGCAGCAATCCTTATTTATACTAATAAAAACTTCTACAACTTTAATTCCAGACTAAAATTCCCGAACAATATCTTGCCCAATTCCTGAAAATCTGACCTAAACAACTGAGATATACTAATCTTCGCCTTCTCACACACAGGAATAATCAATTTCACCAAATGATACGGCTGACTTTGATTTAATTTAAGATTCCATGATTCCCCCTAAATCTCCCAATAACTTCACATCCTTTCCAATTGCTTGTTCAAACACTAACAAAATCAATTGTAATTTTCGGGTTAACTCGATTGGGATGGGTTTATATCCTAATTAGGGAGTCAGTGCAATTAATTCACTAATTCCTTGAATATTAATTCGAGATTTCTCTATTTCTTCTTCACCTTTAATTTCCTGCCCCAACCACCCGTAACAACGAGAACAAAATCCCGCAGGCGAAAACTTAGCCATCACAGGTAAACGCGAACCACAATGAGGACATTCTTCTATTAATCACAAAGCAGGCCGATGGAAAATTTGATTTTTTAGTGGGGGTGGAGGGACTTGAACCCTCACGACTTTTTACAGTCAACGGATTTTCATTCTCTTGCAGCTTTCACTACTGCCAGGTTTTAATAACCGTCGGCTTTGAGAATTGGACTCTCCCTTTACCCTCGTCTTAACGTTAGGGTAGCTCCCGTCGAGTCTCTGCACCTTCCCTTAATTCTTAGTTCTAAATCTGGGATTGATGGACAATCTCACATCTAAAACTGAAAATTTTTGGGCTTGGCTCAGGATTGCCATATCTGTTAACAGATTTAGGTTTCCCTGAGTTTGAGAGCTTACACTTGAAAGATTTCTCGATCAAGGCTCAGTTGTCTAAGTCCGTAGCGTCTACCATTCCGCCACACCCCCTCGTTTATGAGGAGCTTTTTATTCTTTAGAGGTAGCAAATACCTCCTCATCTATTCCATCATCAATTGTGTCTTTTGTGCAACTAAATTGAAAATTTTTTTTCCAGAGTTAGAAGTGTCTGTTTTGCTTCTGTATTTATCTGGATTAGCTTTTTCAATTTTGCTTGACTAAAACAGTCCTTGGTTACTGGCTTTGACATTGTAGCATCTATATCGGCAGATGCAAGCAATTTCTGTAAATTCATCTTCAAAGCACAACAGCAAGACTTTCCTCAGGTTGGGGGTTCAGCCTATGATGGAAATATAGATGCACTCAATGCTCTTGTCCACTTAGAGAAAGAATTTATGATTGTCGCCCTGCTGTATCTGGTTTTGGCTGGAGCTTACCTGTTGGCAATCCCGGTTGTTGTCATGATTTATCTCAAGCAGCGCTGGTATGTAGCTAGCTCCATTGAGCGGACTGTGATGTATTTTATGGTGTTTTTATTCTTGCCAGGGTTGTTGATTTTATCGCCATTTGTGAATCTTCGACCACGGCCGCGACAAATTGAAGTTTAACGAGATTGGTAGGTCATAACTCTCATGCGACGCATTGATGCTATTGGAATTGGCTTGGGTGTTTTTATTGCTGGTGGCTTGGCATATGTAGGATTACAGCTAGTGGGTTTAGATGGTCAACAAGCTGGGATCTGGAGCCAAGTCTTGCTAGTTAGCGGCTTGATGGGCTGGTTAGCCACCTATGTATTCCGCGCGGTGGGAAATCAAATGACCTACCATGAACAACGGGAACAGTATGAACAAGCTTTTCTGCAACAACGATTAGACAAACTGACTCCCGAAGAATTAGCGAAACTTCAGGCAGAAATAGAACAAGAAGAGCAGACTCAGGTGTAAAGTGATCATTGGTCAGTTTTGTATTGTTTGTGAACTGGCCACTGACCATGCCAATTTGTGACTCATAACACTTGACTAATGACCGCTATTTCTGACTGCTTTCAAACCTTGGGACGAAATCAAGAATGTGCTTTGATTCCGTTTATTACTGCTGGTGACCCCGATTTAGAGACAACAGCCGCAGCGTTGCAGATTTTGGATCGCAATGGAGCCGATATTATTGAACTCGGTGTGCCTTATTCTGATCCGCTAGCTGATGGGCCAGTGATTCAAGCTGCTGCTACCCGCGCCTTGCAACGGGGAACGAAATTAGAAGCAGTGCTGGAAATGCTGCAAGCGACTACACCGAGTTTGCGATCGCCTATTATCCTGTTTACTTATTACAACCCCATTTTGCACCGTGGCATTGATAAGTTTCTCCAAGACATTGCTGGTGCTGGGGTATCAGGATTAGTAGTACCCGATTTACCTCTAGAGGAAGCTGCGGGTTTGCTGGAACCAGCCAGTAAAATTGGCATTGATTTAACTTTATTGGTGGCTCCCACTAGTTCCGCCGAACGGATAGAAGCCATCGCGCGAGCGTCCCAAGGCTTTATTTATTTGGTCAGTGTCACTGGTGTTACAGGGATGCGATCGCAAATGGAATCTCGTGTATCAGATTTGTTAACAAGTATTCGTAATGTTACTGATAAGCCGATTGGCGTAGGATTTGGTATTTCCGAAGTAGCCCAAGCGAAGCAAGTCAAAGAATGGGGCGCAGATGCCGCCATTGTCGGCAGTGCCTTTGTTAAACGTTTAGCTGAGGGGACACCAGAACAAGGACTAAAGGCGATCACCGAATTTTGTCAAAGCCTCAAGGCTGCTATTAAAACAACCTAGTACAGCAAAACTACTCAATCTTGCACAGAAAGAGAAAGTAGATTAAAAAAGATAACAGCGTCGTTTTTTTACCCTTGTTAAGTGGACAATTTAGCGGATATAGTTTTGAATATTAACAGCAGATAGTAGGCTGTCAAAAAAAACTAGCTAATACGGTCGCTTATAGTTGAGTGTTATGTGACGTTGAGTAGGCGAAATAATGATGAGTGTGAGAGTGAGTCAGTCACAAATGATAATAGTTACGTCGCAATTGAGAGGCCAAGGCGATGAGTGAGAGTATGGCATTTATCGGCGGAGTTGCCGTAGCTGGGCTGGCGGCTCTTGTAATGCTCAGGGGTGCAAACACTCCCATGCAAAGTAATTTCGCTATACCTTCTCCCCAGATGCCGGCTAATTTAGCGCCGCCCATGATGCAGCAGCCCCCCATGTATCCGTCGCCTTACAATCCATACGGATATAATCCTAATTTCAATCCCCAACCTGCGGCTCCCAATCCAGAGCAGCGTGTGGAAATGGAACGGATGAATATGCAGTTGGAGCGTTTAAAAAGTGACAACGAACAGCTGAGGGAGACAAATAGACAACTCCAGTTCCAATTCCAAAATTACAATAACCAGCAGTTGCAACTGGCTCAACAAAATAGCCAAAAAGTGGCATCAGAAGTCTTAAAGCCACAAGATCCGTGGTGGTCTTCACCCATCGTTTGGGCAGTAGGAGGGGCAACACTTACCATTGGTGGTGGTGTCGTAGTTGCTGGTGTATTGGCTTTATTTTCGCCACGGCAGCGTCCTACTCGGACAGTACAAGTAATTCATCCTTACCAGGGTGGAACACCGCCTTTAGCTCCTGTACGTCGCGCTGAATTTTTACCTTCAGCTCGAGTAGAAGCTAGACGAGTTGAAGCCCCAGAATACGACGAGATGCATTAATGGCTGTTTAATTACGAATGATTGATTATTTTTGGTAAATTGACGCTCAGATCCCTCATTTGTGCCAAAATTCGGGGATCTGTTTTGTTGCAGAATATTATTCCTGTGCTTCATCATTGGCAATAGGATTCTTTGTAGCAGATGGGTTTTCAGGATTGGTAGCTTCCTTTTGGGACTGATGTTGATTATCTGAATTTTCTGCTGGAGGAAATGCCTGCTTTGCCAAATTTTCGGCTGCTTGTTGAAATAATGGTTGTATTTTGTTGCGCCAATATTGAGTATCTGGCAATTTTTCGGGATGATTTTTATAATCTAAAACTTTATCCCATTGACCATCTTCTATAGCTTTATTGATCTCATTAAATAATGCGTCTGCTTTCGCCCACTCTTGCTGCCACTGGGCAATAATGGCGGCTGTCTCTCTAATACTAGAAGAAGCATTGCCAGGAATAGATCTTAGCAAAGCGATCGCCCCCCGGATATCGCCTGATTCATACTTTTGTTTTGCTTGTTCCACAACTTGATCACTGTTATCACTAGGTTGTGATTCATTTGAGATATCTGTGGGTGCAGGCGATGGAGTTGCTACATTGCTAGGTTTTGGTTTGGGTTGAGGAATTGGTCTAGCTGTAATTAAGGAAGTATCATCTACTGTGTTAATAGCCAGACCCTTGTCTCGGAGGCAAGCCACCCATTGTTCATTATTGGCAATGACATCCTGGTGCGCCCAAGCCAAACGACCAGAATTAAGTTTAACTTCTATCCAACCGCGTTTTGTACGATTACCAGTCACCTCTAAGTTGGTGTTAGTACCAACGGACTGCAAAACATTATCAGAATTAATAGAACTAGGTTCAGAACGAATATTAGAATTACCTGTAATTACAGCTACGCAACTATTTGTTGCTGAACGATTACCTGTAAAATTAGCAGCTAAATTTCTCATATTAGGATACACATTTGCTGCCAAAGCAGCCGCCCCACCTGCCAAAAATAACCCAATTAAAAACGGCCACGGATCGGATTTGCTAGTTTCTTGGTGAATTGGTTTAGCAGCCACAGGATTTGCAGGCGCTACAGCAACGGTTTTGTGTGGGGATACTTGAGATAACGATTTAGTAGGCTGGTAGCGTTGATTTTGGGAAAATTCTGGAGGTATGGCAGGTGTAAACACCGGATTCATGATGCTTGTACAAGCTTGCAGCGCTTCCGTAGCATTTTGGTAGCGGTCTTTGAAGTGATAACGCACCATTTTGTTTAAGACAGCGGCCAACCGATAATTTACGTTTGTTAAATGCTGCCAGAGAATTTCTCCAGTATTAGGGTCTTCTTGTAATTCTCCTGCGGGTAACCCTGTCAGCGCTTGAATGGCAATAATCCCCAGGGAATATATATCACTGTTGGGGCGCGGTTTACCTTGTCCTTGTTCTGTGGGCATATAGCCAGGAGTACCGATAACCACTGTAGCTGTCGGTTGTCCACCCACAGTCACCAATTGCGATCGCAATTGTTTAACTGCCCCAAAGTCTACTAAAACTAATTTTTGATCAGCCGCGCGACGAATAATATTATCTGGTTTAATATCGCGGTGAATCACGCCTTGTCCATGCACAAATTCGAGTAGTTTCAGAACTTCTTGCAACAGTTGAATAACTTGGCTTTCACTCCAACGCTGACCGGGTATGAGTTCCTCAGCTAAGGTCTGTCCAGGAATAAATTCTTGGACTAAATAAAATTCTTGGTTTTCATCAAAGTAAGCCAGCAGGCGGGGTATCTGGTCATGATTGCCTAAATTTTCTAAGGTTTCCGCTTCGCTGTTAAATAACCGCTGGGCAGTAGTAAAAACTCTGGGGTCGGAAGTTGCAGGCTTGAGGTGCTTGACAACACAGATAGGGTTGCCAGGTCGCCTGGTATCTTGGGCAATATAGGTTTGACCAAATCCCCCTTGGGCCAGGACTCGGATAACTTGGTAACGATGGTCTAGTAGCTTGCCTATCATATTTTCCCCTCAGAGTTATTACCTAATTTTCCTACTGGTAATAAATATCTCCAATTTTTTTTGCATGAAATCCGCTATCTTGAGATAAAGATTTAAACTAAAAAATCAGCTTTTTAATAAACACAGACTTGTTTATTTGTCTTTTAGTGTCCTTGTTTACTACAAATGCCACCTAAAATAACTAATCCTGTTACATGGCAGCAGGCTGAACTCCTCATGCAACCTGCTTTCATTCGTGTTGTCGATAATATTCGCAAACACCTTGATGCATCTTCTTGGAAAGGAACTTATCACGATGTACTAATTTGGCCAGCTACCACTACTGATGAAATGAAAGCTTTGGTGACTCACCTGTTGCAAGAAATGGAAACTGCAACATCGGAACAGGTAGATGAAATCAGAGCAACTCTTGCCGATTTGCCAATGCCCCATCCAGGATATCATCTGCGTTTGCAACGTCAACAGCAAGATATAAGTATAGATTTGTGGGAGCTATGTTATCAAGTGTGTTTTCTAAATTACACTCCGGAAAGTTCAACTGCCAATATTGATACTAGTTTAATTGACGAGGCTGGGGAAGTAGATTGGCAACGCTTAGAAGATAAGACTAAGGAGTTGGTTGAGCAAGCGTTTACTAATTTACCAGATCATTAATCCGTGCTGAGTGGTCAGTTATACTAAAATGCCCCAGAAGAAAATTTTGGGGCTACAGGAATCCAGATTTTTTGTTCGTAGTGAGCGATTTATCGCTTTCTTGCAAGTCCTTCAAAATCAGCGATCGCACAGTGTCTACTTTGAAAACTGTAGTTTGTAGTCAAGATTATGAGATTGCTTCCTGGCGTCGCCATGACAAAAAAGGATGGACGAGGTTTAATTAAACATCTTGAGGATTGAGGCGCATCATTTGCCAGGTGGTGTAAGTACCAATGGGACTCCACAGTAAATAGGGAACTAGTAATAGTGCTGCCCAACCAGAAATAGGTAAGACTGCAAGTATCAATATCATACAAATAATCAAACCTGTACCGCCCAGAATCGTACCCACTCGCAGACTACGCAACCGAAACATGACAGGTGTATAAGCAATAGTGACAATTTCTAAGAGTAAATATAAGCCCATTAATAACCAAGTGCTAGTGGTTCCTGGGTTACTTTCCCAAATAATATAAGCTGACCAAGCACCGCAAATAAAAATTACAGTCCAGATAATGGGAATTGCTGCTTCAATAGTTAACCATCGGGGTCTTTGTAAGTGCTTGAACCATTGGCGATCGCTTGGTGTAATGAAGTTAGCGGCCAAGGCAATCAACAAAGCTACACCCCCAATCACCATCCAAGATCTAATCATGCCCCTTATCCTTTGCGATTTGCTGCCTATGGCTTAAATATCATTTTTTCTAGGGGTATTTTGTCAATTAAGTGACTTATTAAGCATCATCCCAGAGTTTGATAACTGAGGCTGGTATTGGGAACGAGGGAGGATTTTAGCCAATGACTTATAACTAATACCCATTTGGCGATATTTCTGTCCTGGGATGGGCGTATATATCAGGTGAGTAGACATATTATTTATCATGGGGATAAGCAAATAAATATAAAGTATGCAACCAGAATCAGAAGTGCGATCGCTCGCCACATCGCTACATAAGCTGCATAAAATTGCCAATACTATTCGCCTGACAGGGTGGATTACTTTATGGCTACAATTGGCACTGGCACTGGTTTCTGGGATAACTTTGTTATTTGCTGCTACTGGACGTGAAGCTACTAATCAGCCAAATCCAGGCTTAGGCGTTGGCATATTTTGGGCTGTATGTGGAATTTTAATTTTGTTATTCAGCGTCTTTTGGGATTTTCGTTACACTCGCATAGGTAGACGCTTAGATAATCCTAACCCTACTCTACATCCTAGTAAGGCCGATACAATCAGAGCCATTCGCCTGGGAATCATTGTGAGTTTAGTGGGAATATTAATTACTATTGTGGGAGCTAGCATCAGTGTCAGTGTGTTGGTGGCCAAAGCTGTATCCCAACCCCCTGGTGTGGCAATTACTGACCCTAATAAAATAATTCGCGCCCTTGATGTGTTCATTGTGGTGGCTAATCTTAATGCTATTGGCGCTCACTTTGTGGGTACGGTGGCTTCTATATGGTTACTGGAAAAGGTGCATCAACATTAGAAATGGGGCTAGGTGGTATTTTGAAGTAGCAACTCCCACTTGTTGTGAGTATTTGTTGCAAAATATTAAATAGTTGCGTCTGGAGTTCCATCTGTGGTATCTCATGCCCCTCGTCCTCAATCAAGTCATCCGCAAGTGCTGAATAATAGGAGTCAAACATCAATTAATTTTGCACAACGACATATTGGCCCTAACTCTGATGAAATTCAGCAAATTCTTCAGGTATTGGGATTTCCCAGTTTGGACTCACTGATTGACCAAACAGTACCCCAGGCTATCCGGTTAAATAAAAATCTTAAGTTACCAGAAGCGCAAAGTGAGTATGCTGCACTGGCTAAATTAAAACAAATTGCTGCCAAAAACCAGGTTTGCCGTTCATACATTGGCATGGGATATTACGATTGCATTACACCTCCTGTTATTGGGCGGAATATCCTGGAAAATCCGGGTTGGTATACTGCCTACACTCCCTATCAGCCAGAAATTGCCCAAGGACGTTTGGAAGCGTTGCTGAATTTTCAAACCATGATTATCGACCTCACAGGTTTGGAAATAGCCAATGCGTCATTACTTGATGAGGCGACAGCCGCCGCAGAGGCCATGAGTCTCAGCTATGGTGTTTGCAAAAATCAGGCAAATGCTTATTTTGTTGCTGATGATTGTCATCCCCAAACTATTGATGTTTTGCAAACACGGGCTAAACCTCTAGGTATTAATATTATTGTCGGTGACCATCAAACATTTGATTTTGCTCAACCAATTTTTGGGGCAATTCTGCAATATCCTGCCAGTGATGGCACTATTTACGACTATGGCGAATTTATTGGCAAAGCCCATGCTCAGGGTGCATTGGTAACGGTAGCCGCAGACCCATTAAGCTTAACTTTACTCACGCCACCAGGTGAATTTGGTGCTGATATTGCTGTGGGTAGCACTCAACGCTTCGGTATTCCTTTGGGGTTTGGGGGGCCTCATGCTGCTTATTTTGCTACGAAAGCAGAGTATAAACGGCAGGTTCCTGGACGAATTGTTGGGGTATCAAAAGATGTCCAGGGCAAGGTGGCTTTGCGTCTAGCTTTACAAACCCGTGAACAGCACATCCGCCGCGAAAAAGCTACGAGTAATATTTGTACTGCCCAAGTGTTATTGGCTGTTATGGCCAGTATGTATGCAGTTTATCATGGTGCAGATGGATTGAAGGCGATCGCCCACAATATCCACCAGCAAACGGTGATTTTGGCAGATGGCTTAAAAAGACTAGGTTACACAGTTAGTTCTGAGTCTTTCTTTGATACGTTGCGCGTCGAGTTAGGCACATACTCCATTAAAGCAATTCTGGAAGCTTGCCAAGCCCGCAATATTAACTTGCGAATTTTCGATGCCACTGCTGTGGGTATATCCTTAGATGAAACCACCACACCAGAAGACTTAATTGACCTCTGGCAAATTTTCGCAGGTACAGATAACCTCCCCTTCACCCTAGAAGAATTAACTTCTCCCTCATCCCACCTCTTTCTCCCCCGTACCAGCGACTACCTCACCCATCCCGTATTTAATCGCTATCATTCAGAAACAGAATTATTGCGTTATCTACATCAGCTAGAAACCAAGGATTTATCTTTAACTACGTCGATGATTCCCTTGGGTTCATGTACCATGAAGCTGAATGCCACGGCTGAGATGATTCCTGTCACTTGGGAGGAATTTGGCAAGATTCATCCTTTTGCCCCTTTGTCTCAAACACGGGGTTATCAAATTCTCTTTCAGCAACTTGAAGCGTGGTTAGCTGAGATTACCGGGTTTGCGGGAGTTTCTCTCCAACCTAATGCTGGTTCTCAAGGAGAGTACGCAGGACTTTTAGTAATTCGCCAATATCATGCAAGTCTTCAGGAAACACACCGTAATATTTGTTTGATTCCTACCTCAGCACATGGGACAAACCCAGCTAGTGCAGTTATGTGCGGGATGAAGGTGGTGGCAGTTGCCTGTGATGAAAACGGTAATATTGATGTTGATGATTTAAAAGCCAAGGCAGAAAAGCATAGTCATGAACTAGCTGCTTTGATGGTGACTTATCCTTCAACTCACGGTGTCTTTGAGGAAGCAATTCAAGAAATTTGTGCGGTGGTACATAACCACGGTGGACAAGTTTATATGGATGGGGCGAATATGAATGCCCAAGTCGGTATTTGTCGTCCTGGTGATATTGGTGCAGATGTCTGTCATTTGAATTTGCACAAAACTTTCTGTATTCCTCATGGTGGAGGTGGCCCTGGTATGGGGCCTATTGGTGTGGCGGCTCATTTGGTGCCGTTTTTACCTGGACACCCAGTGGTGGGGAATAGGGAGAAGAAAATTTCTGATTCTCAGCGGATTGGTGCTATTGCAGCTGCGCCTTGGGGTAGTGCTAGTATACTAGTGATTTCCTGGATGTACATCGCCATGATGGGTGCCGATGGTTTGACGCAAGCAACCAAGGTGGCAATTCTCAATGCTAATTACATCGCTCACAAGCTAAGTTCTTATTACCCTGTTTTATACAAAGGCAAAAATAATTTAGTTGCCCATGAGTGTATTTTAGATTTACGATCACTCAAAAAATCAGCAGGCATCGAAATTGATGATATTGCCAAGCGGTTGATGGATTATGGTTACCATGCGCCCACTGTTTCTTGGCCTGTGGCGGGGACTATTATGGTGGAACCCACAGAAAGCGAATCTCAGGCAGAATTAGACCGTTTCTGTGATGCCATGATTGCTATTCGTCAAGAAATCGCGGCAATTGAATCTGGCAAGATGGATATTCAAGATAATCTCTTGAAAAATGCACCTCATACGGCTGAGAGTTTGATTGTCGGGGAATGGAATCATCCTTATTCGCGGGAACAAGCTGCTTATCCTACGCCTTGGAATCGTGAACACAAGTTCTGGCCTAGTGTAGGCAGAATTGATGCAGCTTTTGGTGACAGGAATTTTGTGTGTTCTTGTTTACCGATGGATGCTTATCAATAGGATCGCTGTAGGCAGGTACAATGTACCTGTCTAACAATACTAATCTTCGTCCAGCGCTGGAAACGCCTCCTCAAAGTGCCACAGTTCATCTTTATTGTCGAGAAACCAAATCCGAGTTTCGGGAGTTAATTGACTCCAGATGATATCACTAGGAATATGGGGAGAGGCATATTGATATTGTTGACCCAGTTCCTTCAAATTTTGTTCTACATTATCAGGAACACCAAAATCTTGCCAGTCAATTTCTAAATGTCTGCCTGCGAGTCCCGCAGTAGGGTCAAAAATTAACTGAGCAGCTCTGATTAAATCAGCAAAATGTTTCGGTTTAAGACTGGCTATTTGCTGAACCTGGAGTGATTCGTTATGCTCTTGAGACATTGTTACTTGAGTGGTAAAAATTGGTCATTTGTGGAACTTATAAGAAAGACGCTGAAAACACCTGAGAAACAGCAACATTGTGGCGTTTTTCGGACTTTAGGCAGGTGATGAAAGCTAGCTGCACCCTTGAGGGTGTTTTGATGTTAAACTGATTTGAACAGGAAGGGTAATCAACCTGTATAAAAACCCGATGTTGCCGGAAGGCTCTACGCTGCACCTTGACAATTGAAAATATGGGGTTCTATTCCATAGTTCTAGCTCTTTTCCAGGAATAGGTAAAATTTTCATGGGGGCTAGACGAGCAGTATTTACACTCAAACAAATTTTGGAGTCATCCAACTACGGTAGGGCATACCGAAAGTTAACGCTTGAGGAGAGAACCACCTCTGGGTGAGATACCGCAAGGAGTTTCATCTAAGTGGACTCGTTGAATCAAGAATCTCCGTGGCTTTAGCCGGGAGAGTGTCAATGACAGAGATTTTTACCCCAATGCCTCTATTTTAGCGCAGAGCTTTTCCGGTGGATAATTTGCCGAAAAATTAAGTATTTTGGCTGTTAAGCTTGTTTATTTTGAGAACTACTGTAGTTTGCCGTCAAGATTATGAGATTACTTCCTGACGTTGCAATGAGAATAACTGCACTGTTCACGATGGACGAGGTTTAAAGTCACAGGATGGCAGAACAATAGTGTAATTGAATACATTGTTTACTGAAAAACCCCTTTAAAGATTTATTTTTATTAATTTTATAAATAATCTTTTTAATCAAAGTAATAATTTACTCAGAGAGCAATCTCAACTAAATTGTTAGAAAATATGTAGATTTATGATGATATAAACAACTGTGTTATAGCTAAGATTTTCCTGATGAATTTACCTGAAACGTGAGATTTTTTTGCAAAAAACTACTAATTGGAGGTAATGGAAATGATGGGACTATTTTGGTTTTTGGTTTGCTGCTTTTTTTGGCTCATTGGTTTGAGTTTATTAGCAGAGATTTGGTTCTCTGAGGAAGAAGAACAAATTTAAATATTTACAGGAGATGGCTGTGGCTCGTAAACGTTTGATTATTGAGATGGGGATGGGAATAGATCAGCATGGACAGGAACCAACAGTAGCAGCAGCCAGGGCTGTACGCAATGCGATCGCTCATAATGCCTTACCTGGTGTGTGGGAAGTGGCTGGTTTAAGCGATCCTGATGAAATGATTGTGGAAGTTCAAATAGCCGTTCCCTATCCAGAACAAGTCAGGGAAGCGGAAGTATTAGCTGTACTGCCATTTGGCCGCAAAACCCTGACTGTAGAATCTGGAGGGATGGTGGTTCAAGGACGAGCTATTTCTTCTCTCAACGATAAAAATGATGAAATGTTGATAGCCATAGCATCTGTGACAGTTTTGGTGGAAAACGCATAATTGTGTGATTTAAAATTGCTTTAAATTGCCACCAGACATCGCCCATGAGCAAAACTAATTTATTTGGGAGCATCTTCTGGTTGTTGTGGCAATAGCTGATCCAGCTTATATTCAATTGCTGACAGTTTCTTGAGGATAGTGGGGCGATCGCCATCAAGAGAAACGAGTAAATTAGCCATTGTCTCTTGGATATTTATTAACCGTGCCATTGCATTTTGCAGTTGTACCATTCCTTCCCTAAGTTCTTGCCGTTCCTGTCGAGCATCAGCTATTTCATCTAACATAGCTTGGGCAGTTTTAGCATTACTCTCCATTAATTGTTTGATTTCTTTATCATTCATGGCGATCGTGCTTTGAGATTGGGGATATTACCCATAATAAAAGCAAGCGTCACCATCATTTGACACCAGCTAATAGGAATGACCGCCAAAACGTCAAGGAAACACAACAAAAAACCTTCACGTTACCTTGGTACCTCTTGGCGTTAAAAAAATTAATATCTTGCTCCTACATCCTCTCTAAAACCTGAATCCCCAACAAAGACAATCCCAACCGCAAAGTTTTAGCCGTCAAATCACATAAAACCAAACGAGAAGTCCTTAATGGTTCCTCCGCCTCCAGCACTCTTACCCCTTGATTACGGTCATAAAACTGATTAAACTTCTTACTCAACTCATACAAATATTCACACAACCGATTAGGCAATAAATCTTGTTCTACCGCACTAATTACCTCATCTAATTGCAGTAAATACTTTGCCAGTGCTAATTCTGTTTCATGCTGCAACAAAACTTGAGCATGATCTCCCAACTCCTGAAAATTAATCCCACCCTTACGGCTAATTCCCTGAATCCGTGCATAAGCATACAGCATATAGGGTGCAGTATTACCCTTAAGATCCAGCATTTTGTCGTAACTAAAAATATAGTTACTTGTACGGTTTTGACTTAAATCGGCATATTTAACCGCACTAATACCAACTATCTGGGAAACTTCATTAATAAATTCCTCTGTTTCTGTGCGTTCTTCTTCTTGTAACCTAGCTGCTAAATCTGCACGGGCCCGAATCACTGCTTCATCTAATAAATCGCGTAACCTGACTGTATCACCAGAACGAGTTTTGAATTTTTTGCCATCTTCTCCTAACACCAAACCAAAGGGAACATGAACTAATTCCACATCATCAGGAATCCATCCAGCTTTACCTGCTACCTGAAAAAATTGAGCAAAGTGATTTCCCTGTCCCGCGTCTGTAACATAAATTATCCGCTTGGCTTCATCTTGTTGGATGCGGTAGCGTAATGCTGCTAAATCTGTTGTGGCGTAATTATAACCACCATCGGATTTTTGCACAATTAAAGGCAAAGGCTCACCTTCTCTGTTGGTAAACCCTTCCAAGAAAACCACCTGAGCGCCTTGATTTTCTTCTAACAAACCAGATGACTGTAAATCTTCTACAACTGTTGGTAGTAAAGGATTATAAAAAGATTCTCCCCGTTCGGTGACTTGCACATTTAGCAAATCATAAATTACCTGAAACTCACGCCGGGATTGTTCACATAATAGTTTCCAAGCGTGGAGTGTATCTGTTGCACCTGCTTGTAATCTGACAACTTCCTGACGTGCTGTTTCTTGAAAAACTTCATCTTCATCAAAGCGCTGTTTAGCTTTGCGGTAGAAGCTGACTAAATCTCCAATATCTAAAGCATTGGCAGTAGTGAGGGCTTCCGGGTAAACTTCCCGTAGATAGGTGATTAACATACCAAATTGCGTCCCCCAATCACCTACGTGATTTAAGCGCAAAACATCATGTCCTTGAAATTCCAAAATTCGAGCGATGGAATCACCAATAATTGTCGAACGCAAGTGTCCAACGTGCATTTCTTTGGCAATATTCGGACTAGAAAAATCGACAATTTCCCGTTTTGGTGTTTTGGCTGCGGGGACTCCTAGTCGAGAATCTGCTTGAATGGCGTTGAGTTGGGCTTCTAGGTATGCTGTTTGGAGTTTCAGATTAATAAAACCGGGCCCAGCTATTTCTGGCTGTTCACAAATATGAGATATATCTAGATTTTCAACAATAGCAGTAGCGATCGCTCTTGGTTGCTGTCCTAACTTTTTACTCAACGATAAAGCCACGTTCGCCTGATAATCACCAAATTTAGGATTACTCGCAGCCACCAAAATGGGATCTACTCCAGCGTATTCAGTGCCAAAAGCAGCCGCCAAAGCCTGGGCAAATTTCAGTTTTAGTTGTTCTTGTGTAGCGTTCATATTGTCAATTTTATCTGTTCGAGAAGGCTATGGGCTGCCTGATGGTTAGACGTGATTTCAGACCCGATTATTTTGGCCTGAAAATATATTCACACAGTTAAGTAAGTCGGCGAGAAAAAATCAACCTATGTTAAGCAATGTAAAATAATTCAAATTCATTTCGTAGTCAGCGGCTAGAGCCGCTTATTTGAGGACTAAAGTCCTCACTACAAACCTTTCTACAAACCTTTAATTATTTACGCTGTCCTACTTACAGTCATCGCGTGTACACACAAGTCGGAAAATTACACCACACACTTGCTTTGGTTTTCTAACTCCCATTTGTTGACTCACTCCCAAAGCCTGTCATTTCCAACGCCCAAAATGCATGGTATCTGCCGTATTTAGTTAAGAAAAGATTATTGAATACACAAATTTTCGTTAAAATAAGATTAACTATCGGCTCTCACTTGTATAATTTTATTCTTATAAAATCAAAAACCTCTAGGAGAAATAGTTGTATACCTCCAAGAATATTCAAGTAGGGAACAAAGTCTTGATTCTCCGTCCAGCATACGTAATCGGAAAAGTTGGCGTAGTTTGTGGTGTAGAGTCAAATTCCCGAAATCAAACGAGTAAGCGTTGGATTATTCAAATAGAATCTGAAAATATGATGGTGTCACTCGCTCCAGATGAATTTCAGGTGCTTGGCTGAGAATTTAAATAATTTCAGGATGATATTGGTGGTTCTTGTTGGTTCCCAATTCCTAGCTCTTTTTTACTGCGTTTTAACTGTTTCCAAAGAGCTTTAATTCTTTTATAAGCCTGTTGGGGAGTCAGTTTTCCAGATGTTTCTAAACTGGAGATGTAGCCAACTTTTTGAGCAAACTCTTGGAGATTGGCGTTAAATACTATGTTGTCTGGATGAAAATGACCATAGTAGCGACTCCGAGGGTAAAGAAAATTATTTTTACCTTCCTGATTAGGCTGTGCCATCAGTTCACCCCCTATTAACTATTTGTCGTTTATCATAAGTCAACCAATTGCACAATTGGTGTGACAGTAATTACAACATACTCTGCTTTTAGGATCTAATTTACGGGAATTAAAGAATTTTCTGCCAAATTGGCTGCCAAATTTTTTTTATCGGTTTTACAAAACTTACAGCAGGGCGGAAACCACTCGAAAAAGTGAGATCGTCGTTAAATGAGTTGGGGGAGACAAGAAAATAATTTTAATGGTATTTTTCTTTTCCCCCCTGCCCCCTGCTCCCCTGCCTAAACAGTGTAAAGCCCTAACAGGCATAGCTGCGCTTACCGCGTAGCGTCCCGCAGGGATTTGATTATTTTTTTAATTGCAAGTCCCTTGGGGTTTGCGGTTGAGCGCTGATTTCGTTGGGGCAGGAACGATTATGTTCAATGTCGGTAATATTAGTAAAGGTTGTCTCAGCAATATTGTGGAGAGCTTCTTCTGTAAAAAAGGCTTGATGTCCAGTAATTAATACGTTGGGAAAGGTTGTCAGACGTTGGAAGACATCATCTTGAATAATTTCGCCAGATAAATCCTCAAAAAACAAATCTGATTCTTGTTCGTAGACATCCACACCCAAAGAACCAATTTTGCGTGACTTTAGTCCTTCGATGACTGCCTGGGTATCAATTAATGCGCCCCGACTGGTATTAATTAACATCACTTTGGGCTTCATTTGTTCTATGGATTCGGCATTAATCAAGTGATGAGTTTCCGGCGTCAGGGGACAATGCAAGGAGATGATATCAGAGTTAGCAAATAACTCAGGCAACTCTACATATTTCCCGCCCATTGCCGCTAATTCTGCATTGTGATACACATCATAGGCGAGTAAATTACAGCCAAAACCTTTCATAATCTGTCCTAAAATTAGACCGATTTTGCCAGTACCAATAATCCCTACGGTGCGTCCATTGAGGTTAAATCCCAACAGCCCTGAGAGGGCAAAATTACCTTCACGGACACGGTTATAGGCATGATGAATTTTGCGATTGAGGCTTAAAATCAATCCTACGGCGTGTTCTGCAACCCCATAGGGTGAATAAGCAGGGACACGGACGACTTTAATACCCAAATCTGCTGCGGCTTGTAAATCTACATTGTTAAATCCGGCACATCGTAAGGCAATCAGGCGAGTTCCCCCGGAAGCGAGAATTTCTAAAGTTGGGGCATCAACCAGATCATGTACAAATACACACACAGCCGGAAATCCTGCGGCTAAGATAGCGGTGCTTTGATTCAAACGGGGTTCAAAAAAAACCAACTCATGTTGAATCGGAGAATTTGCAGCTTCTAAAAATTGTCGGTCATAGGCCTTTGTACTGAAGACTGCTACTTTCATGCCAAACCTCAGGCTATATGCTGCATATTTTTTCCCATACATGATAGCTTGCTGGTTACAAGAGCGATCGCATCTTCTTCTGACTGCTATTGTTGCTGGCTATGGGTGTGAACATTGGTGTGGGTAGTTCCATCGCTAAAGCAAAATTTTAGGATTTGCTCTGAATACTTTGCTCGGTTGCTCCTAGTTGAGCTTTAGTACGCCGCAATTCCTCTAATGCTGCCTCTAAGCTGAGATTTTTTTCATTTAACTCTCGTGTGCGGGCGCGTACTTTTTCTTCTAGAACCTGGCTGTATACTTCTAGCTGTTCGTTGGTATCATGTTGGACTTGAATGAGTTGCTGAACTTCCTGGATAAGACGATTCAGAGAAGCAGCTAAGATACCCACTTCATCATTAGTCATGACGGGTGCTTGCAAATCAAAATTAGATTCCTCTGTCACCTGTTGGGCTACATGAGTAACTGCTTGAATGGGACGGGCAATGGCGCGACTAGTGTAAATTGCTAATAATGTAGCGATGGCAATTGATAGTGACAGACTACCTAAAATAATGTAGAAGCGCAATTTTTCTGCCCTTTGCAGTTCCAAATTGGCTTGCTGATACTCCTGGGCTATTACTTCCACAAGATTGGTAATGTCATCTAGAAAATCATCAATCATAAAAACTGATGAGCCATGCATGAAGTTGAATAGTTGCGTTTGTGCGATTTGAATATCGTTTAATGATAATTGACTGGGATTATTATTCTGAAATAGAGATTCTGTGCGCTCTAAGTAAGCATCAAAGCCTTTATGGGTCTGCAATAAGCGGTGAACTGCTTTTTGTTCAATTACAGAATCATATATGATGCTGTTTTCAGTGCTGTAGTTAGCCTTGAAATCAAACCAAACTTGTCTAGCTTGCTCAACATACTTCAGTAACTGAGTATATTGTTCTCCCCATCTTGGTGGTTGATCCATGTACAAAATTAACTTGTGTTGATTGGTGCGAACCCGAAACACAATGGTTTTTAGTTGATACATCTGATATAACTCTTCAATGGCTGCTTCTTTGCGTTGGTGCGCTTGTCGCTGGTAATGATCTGCAATCAAAAACCCGATGCTAGTTCCCAGTAAGACGACACTTAACAGCAGCCCATATCCCAGAGCAATTTTTTGACCAACCTTCAGATGTCTGAACCAATACCTCGAACTCAAAGGGCTATTTGACTGGTCAACAGCCAGTTCATCAAAGTTATTGTGCTGTTTCATAATCAATCACGACTTAGATGAACTTTAATCCGTTCCAGAGGGTATTAAATCCGTAGACGATAGCCCATGCCTCTAACTGTCTCAATGAGTTTGCTACCTAGTTTTTTGCGGAGATAACCGACGTATACATCAACAATATTTGAACCTGGGTTATAATCGTAACCCCAAACGTGATCTAACAGTTGCTCTCGACTGATGACTTGTCCCGGATGACGGCAAAACATTTCTACCATTGCAAATTCACGGGCGGGTAGTTCGATGAGGCGATCGCTTATTTTAACTTGTCGAGTTCGTAAATCAAGTACTAGGTTGCCGGATCTTAGGGTTAAGTGTGTAGCATCTCTGACAGTTCGGTGACCTCGTAACCGCAATCTTACCCGTGCTAGGAGTTCTTCAAATCGGAAGGGTTTGGTGACATAATCATCTGCTCCTCCTTCTAGTCCAGCAACTTTGTCGTTAATGTCGCTACGGGCAGAAAGGATAATTACTGGTAGGTCTTCGCCCTGTCCCCGCAGTTCTTGAAGTACTTGAAATCCATCTTTGCTAGGTAAACCCAAATCCAAAATTAATAAATCAAATGTGCCACTTGCTACCACATCCAGCACATTTTGTCCATCTGTCACGACTGTGGTGGTAAATCCCTGCGATCGCAATCCTTTTTGGATAAACGAGGCAATTCGAGATTCATCTTCAACGATGAGAATGTTGGGCATAGGCACTGATTTTTTGCGGCGGATCGAGGGGTAAAACAATAGTAAACATCGAACCTTTTCCTAATTGACTGCGAAGTAATACTTGCCCGCAGTGGGACTCGGCGATCGCTCGCACAATGGATAGTCCTAACCCCGCACCCTCAGAACGACGGCGACTGTTGGAAGTTCGGGCAAAGCGCTCAAAGATCCGTTTTTGATCAACCAAGGGAATGCCTTCGCCGGTATCGCGTACCCAGAAATGCACCTTGCCTTTGGCGATCGCTGAACCTATGGCAATAGTATCATTGTTATTTGTATGCTGAGTAGCATTTTGCGCTAGATTCATCATGGCTTCAGTAATTCTTTGGCGATCTACGACAATGCGGCCTTTGGCCACAGCATCTATTTGCCAGTCTCTTTCTGCTAATGCTTGAGCTTTACAAAATAACTCTTGGGTTAACTCTGCCACATTGATTGTTGTTAACTGTAAAAAATCTGTGCGTTCTGCTTTGGCTAGCAAAATTAAATCATCAACTAAACGACTCATGCGGTCTAGTTCTCCTATCACCAATGCCAAAGTTTCTTGTTGTTCTTGGGGATCATCTCCCATGAGTTCCAAATGTCCACGAATAATGGTGATGGGAGTTCTTAGTTCGTGTCCCGCATCGTTCACAAATTCACGTTGGGTAGCAAAGGCTGCTTCTAATCTATCCATCATTTCATTAAATGTGCTAGCCAGTTCTCCTAGTTCTCCTCTACCATGAGCTGGTAAACGCTGAGTTAAATCTGACTCACTAATGGCATGAGCGGTAGTAATGATTGTCCTTAAAGGAGCCATGATCCTTCCCGCCGCTAACCAAGCTAAGATTAATGACACCACAAAGACTAAACTAGAAACTTGAATAATCACGCGGACTGCTTCTAGTGCTTGTACTCGTTGCCCGGCAGTATTATGAGCAACAACAAAGACTCCCCGTGTTTTTTGATTAATGGCAATGGGTTCTACTGTGTAAATAATTTTATTACCCTCAGGAGTGAAAAATTCTTGTTCGTCCTGTTCTGCTTGGGTTTGTGTTGCCCATTGTTTCATGAGTAGTGAGTCTGTGGCTAATTGTTTGGGACGAGCGCTCGGACTGGATTTGTAAAATTCACCATCAATAAAAGTAATGAAATAGGTTTCATCTTCGGGTATGCGATACAACAGATAAGCTCTAAATAGTTTCATTAAATCTTCTACAGATTTGGAAACAACGATTTTTTCTTGTTGCGAGAGTAACCAATTCTGCTGTAATTCAATGAGCATTTGTTGTGGGTCATCATCAGTGGTTGCATCCGCTGGAATTATTCTTGTGCCGCTAATTAACGCCCGAAAAGCTATCATGTCTGCTTTTATAGCCTGACGACCACGTTCATCAATACGCTGGTAGAGCTGATAGCGAAATGCCGGAATGGCAATGAGAAATGTGATTCCTAAAATCAGTAAGTACCAAAGCAAAATCCGGGTACGTACTTCTCCTAACACTTGCTGCCACAATGTCAGCCCTTGCGGGATATTGCAGATAGACAAGCGTTCAGTAAAGCCGAGCCGGAGGCGTTCGCGTAGATGATTTATTGACCTGCTCATTTTTCATCCTTGTGGTTTGCAGTTGTTTAGATGTGTATTTTGTTTATTTAACTTAAAAAAATTGCAGTTAATCCATTCAAGTTAATTTTGCTCATTCAATTTTGGCAGTAGTTGTATCAATATTTATGACTTATACATAATATTTTTATTGAACCAAATCGAGCAAAATCACCTTCTTCACTAATGTTTAAATTTCGGCTGAATCCTGGTAATTAGTTTAGTAATAAAACATGAAAAAATTCTCATCTAACTTTCATGCAATTTTTATATTAGATTGATACAGTATAAAATAGCGTTTAACTTCTGTTAATTTTTCAATAACCTAATCTTAATTTAAATTTTTTAGAGAAACCGCTTAGAAAGGAGAAAAAACAGTTTTTGTCAAAAAACAGGATATTTTGCCTAAGATATCCATCAGTCATTGTTAAAAATTTGTCTAATTAAATTCGATTGATAAAGCGACGTTGGCAATCATTTGTCAGGCTAATTTCAGTAATAATCAAGTTGATTTTCTGAAAAAAGTGTTTCCTCAATTTGTCAATTGTTGAGTACAGTCTGACTAGCACATTATCCACCCAGAGGCTGAAGCAAAGGAATTCATAACTAAGCCTATATAGGCAGATTAATTATGTGGATATGGCGATCAAAAAATGGTATTAGCACCGGATAAAATATTTGTCAGGAGTGCAAATGAAGAACTTGTTCCCTCACTGTAGAGAAATAACACGAACATCGGCTAGTGTAGAGCCTCCGGAGGCCAGTAATTCATTCAACAATGGACGAAAGTGGCGTATTGCTTTATACTCTCATGACACAATGGGGCTCGGACACAAACGCCGTAATTTTTTAATTGCTCAAACCTTGGGTTGTTCGACCCTAGAAACTGATATTTTACTGATTAGCGGTATCAAAGATGCGGGCAATATCCCTACACCGCCAGGCGTAGATTGTTTAACCCTACCTGCTTTACATAAAAACATTGATGGGGAATATCAGGCGCGCCGATGGGATTTATCATTACAGGAAATTATTACACTGCGATCGCAAGTTATTCTTACCACGATTAAAGCTTTCAAACCAGATATCTTCATTGTAGATAATGTACCGCGTGGAGCCGTCAACGAGCTAGATCCCACGCTGAATTACTTGCAAAGCCAAAAACAAACACATTGCATTCTCGGTTTGCGGGATGTCTTAGATGAACCCAAATCCGTGCGTCGAGATTGGAAAAGAAAAGCTAATGAAAAGGCGATTCAAACATATTATGATGCGGTCTGGGTGTATGGTGATCCAAAGGTTTATGATTTAGTGGAGGAATATCAATTTAAGCCAAAAACCGTATCTAAATTTCGCTACACTGGCTATCTTGATCAACGTAGCCGCCTTAAGTTCATGGATATCGAAAGCATCCAGGCATTTAAATCACTCAATTTACCATCAAAAAAATTAGTATTGTGCTTGGTGGGTGGTGGACAAGATGGTGCGAGGTTAGCGCAAACATTTGCCCATGCTGAATTACCACCAGAAATGAATGGCATTATTTTGACAGGGCCATTTATGCCACGAGAAGCAAGGCAAAAACTGCAAAACTATGCCGCTCAACGTGACAACTTACAGGTATTAGAATATTTAGCTGAACCAACACTGTTATTGAATCGAGCCGAACGAGTCATTGCAATGGGTGGTTACAATACAACTTGTGAATTACTGTCATTTGCCAAGCGATCGCTCATTGTACCCCGCATCAAACCCCGAAAAGAACAACTAATCCGGGCTGAACGATTACAAGCACTTGGCTTAATTGACGTATTACACCCAGATCACCTCACACCCCAAGCCATAACCAACTGGTTAAAGCAAGACATCAAACCACCCCAAGTCCGTAACCATATCGATCTCAACGGACTCACCCGCATTCCTCAATTTATTGAAGAAATCCTCACCTCCGGTCATCATTCATCACAACAAGCATCGTGAGAGGATGAGGAAGAGTAAATATAAAATCCAACCTTCTTTAATTACGAATTACGAATTACGAATTACGAATTACTAACTACGAACTATGACACGTGTTGGTTACGTCCTCAAACGTTATCCTCGATATTCTGAAACCTTTGTAGTTAATGAAATCTTAGCTCATGAAGCAGCTGGCTTAAACATTGAAATTTTTGCTTTAAGACCACCCTCTGATACTCATTTTCAAAATATTATTTCCCAGGTGCGTGCGCCTGTCACTTACATTAAAAAACCAATTCAAGGACGAGTAAGTGATTCACTCAATAGTCTTGCACCGACGGCTGCTAGCTATTTTTGGGCAGAATTACAAGAAGCTAGTCAAGTTATCCCAGATTTTTGGTCAAAGTTAGCAGTTGCTCAAGGTGAACAAGCGAGTACTGTTTACCAAGCTGCATGGTTAGCACGAGAAGCACAACTAAAAGGCATTACTCATTTACACGCTCATTTTGGTACCGTGGCTACTAGTGTGGCTCGGTTAGCATCTCACTTTACAGGTATTCCTTATACTTTCACGGCTCATGCTAAAGATATCTTTCATGAAAGTGTGGAATTTGCAGATATGCAACGCAAACTAGAAGATGCGGCTACTGTGGTGACTGTCAGTGACTATAACCTCAAGTATTTACAAGAGACTTATGGTGTAGCAGCCAAGCATGTTAAGCGCATTTATAACGGTTTAGATTTACGACAATTAGAATATTCTTCTCCCGCTAATCGTCCTCCTGTGATTATTTCTGTGGGGCGGTTGATTGAGAAGAAGGGATTATCTGTGTTAATAGATGCTTGCGCTATTTTGCAGGAAAAAAATTATGATTTTCAATGTCAAATTGTGGGTACGGGGACTTTAGAACCTGTATTAAAAAGGCAAATTCAAGATTTAAAGTTACAGTCTAGGGTGGAAATTGTGGGGCCACGTCCTCAAAATGAGGTGTTTCAATTGATGCAGCAAGCGGCTGTGTTTGCAGCGCCTTATGTGATTGGTAAGGATGGTAATCGGGATGGTTTACCTACGGTTTTATTAGAGGCGATGGCGTTGGGAACTCCTTGTGTCAGTACTGATGTGACGGGGATTCCGGAGTTGGTACGTGATAGGGAGACTGGTTTTATTGTGCCTCAATTTGATGCTGAAAAGTTAGCTATCGCTCTAGGGAAATTCTTGAAGGATTCGACTTTGCGGGTTGATTTGGCGCTTCGTGCTAGGAGTTTGATTGAGTCGGAGTTTGATATTTGTCGTAATGCGGAGAGTTTAAGAAGTTTATTTCTCACGCAGAGGAGGTGTCAGGGGTGAGAGTTGCATATATCTGTGCTGATCCGGGGATTCCTGTTTTTGGGCAAAAGGGTTGCTCGATTCATGTGCAGGAGGTGATTCGGGGGTTGCAAGGACAGGGGTGTGAGGTGAATTTGTTTGCTACTCGGTTGGGGGGCGATTTACCTGCTGATTTAAGTAATGTTGCGGTTTGTCAACTTCCGGCTATCCCTAAGCAGGAAAAGGCTTTACGGGAGCAGGCTGCTTTGGCGATTAATGCTGATTTGTATGGGGATTTGGAGAGGTTTGGCTGTTTTGACTGTGTTTATGAGCGTTATTCTCTTTGGAGTTATGGCGGGATGGAGTTTGCTCAAGTGAAGGGTATTCCTGGAATTTTGGAGGTCAATTCGCCTTTGATTACAGAACAGTCGAAGCATCGGGGATTGATTAATGTTCATGGTGCTGAAGATGTGGCTAATCGGGTTTTTTCGGCGGCTAAGGTGATTATTGCTGTATCTGAGGAAGTGAAAAGTTATTTAATGAATTATGTTGATGAATCTAAAGTTTATGTGATTCCTAATGGAGTTAATCCTCGGCGTTTTTCTAGTGTTAATTTTTCTCATTCTTCAGAAAATTTTACTGTGGGATTTGTCGGCTCGTTGAAACCTTGGCATGGATTATCAATTCTCACAGAGGCTTTTGCACATCTGCATCAGCGTGTTCCTAATGCTCGGCTTTTAATTGTGGGTGATGGCCCGGAAAGAGACAATTTATCAGCAGAATTAGCTGCCAAAAATTTAGATGTTTATACTCAATTTACTGGTGCAGTACATCCTGATAATGTTCCCCAATTTTTAGCACAAATGGATGTGGCTGTTGCACCTTATTCAACACAATCTGATTTTTATTTTTCCCCTTTGAAAGTGTATGAATATATGGCGGCTGGTTTGCCTGTAGTTGTTAGTAATATTGGGCAATTAGCAGATTTAATTGATTCAGGGGTAAATGGTATTCTTTGTCCTCCTGGTGATAGAATCGCACTGGCTAATTCCTTGGAACAATTGTGGCGATCGCCTGATCTGCGTCATAGTTTAGGACAAGCTGCTCGCAACACGGTGCTAACACATCATACTTGGGATGCGATCGCCCAAAAGATTCTGCATCTAGCTGGACTTTCTGTGGAGGTGAGGCGATAAATGTCAAAACCTCTAAAACAAGCTATTCCTGGTTTGGGGGGAGTTCTGGCTTATTTCTGGCCTTACATTCGCCCACAATATGGACTACTTTTGGTTTCTGCGATCGCTTTAATTGCAGATGTGGGGCTACGGGTGCTGGAACCTTGGCCACTGAAGTTTGTTTTTGATTACGTATTAATACGAGGTGATAAGTTAAATAATATTCCCGCTATTGCCAACTTAGAACCAATGACATTGCTGACATTTTCAGCTATTGCAGTTCTAGTTATTACTGGTTTACGCGCCCTAGCTGCTTACTGGAGTACTGTGGGACTAGCTACTGTGGGTAGCCGAGTTATGGGGAAAGTCCGTAATTATTTATACTGTCACTTACAAGATTTATCGTTGGGCTACCACACTAAGGCGCGTAGCGGTGATTTGATTGTACGTGTGAGTAGTGATGCTAGTCGTCTCCAAGAAATTATGATTACGGCTGCATTACCCTTGATAGTGAGCATTCTCACTTTATTTGGCATGATTGGGGTCATGTTTTGGATGAATCCCAGTCTGACTTTACTGTCACTATTTACCCTACCGTTATTTTGGTTAATTACTCAGCGACTGAGCAAACGTATTCGCGCATCTTCATTAAAGCAACGCAAACAAGAAGGAATGGTAGCGGCGACGGCTGCGGAGTCTATTGCTGCGATTAAATTGGTGAAAGCGCTTTCGTTACAAGATGCTTTTGCGCGGGTGTTTGCTCAACAAAATCAGCGTAGTCTCAAAGAAAGTGTCAAAACTCAACGCTTGGCGGCGCATTTAGAACGCACTGTTGATGCTGTGATTGCTTTAGGAACAGCAATTGTTTTATGGTACGGTTCTTGGCTGGCGTTACGAGATGCTTTAACGCCTGGGGATGTGCTGGTATTTCTGACTTATCTGAAGAATGCTTTTAAGCCGGTGCAGAACTTTGCTAAGTACACCGGACGACTGGCGAAAGCTGCGGCTTCTGGTGAGCGAATTTTAGATGTCTTAAATCAGCAGCCTGATGTTCGTGATTTACCGGATGCTATTCCCGCACCGATTTTCCGAGGTGAAGTGCGTTTTGAGAATGTTCACTTTACCTATGAATCAGGACAAGTTTTACTGCAAGATATTAACTTAAACATTCAACCGGGACAGCAAGTAGCGATTGTGGGGACTTCTGGGGGTGGTAAATCAACATTAGTCAGTTTATTATTACGACTTTATGACCCATCACAAGGTCGTGTGATCATTGATGGGCGGGATATTCGAGAGTATACATTGGCATCATTACGCCCGCAAATTAGTGTGGTTTTGCAAGATAGTATTTTGTTTGCGGCGACTATCCGGGAAAATATTGCTTACGGGATTGCTGGGGTGTCTGATGCAGAAATTGTAGCAGCCGCTCGTTTAGCTAATGCGGATGATTTCATTCAAGCTTTACCGCAAGGATACGACACTGTGGTAGGAGAACGAGGCGCAACTCTTTCTGGTGGACAACGCCAACGCATTGCGATCGCCCGTGCTGCTATTCGTCAAGCACCAATTTTGATTTTAGATGAACCGACTACAGGGTTAGATAAGGGCAATGAGAAGGCTGTGATTGATGCACTACAACAGTTGTCAGAAAATTGTACAACTTTTTTAATTACTCATGACCTTGATTTTGCCACGCGTGCAGATATTATTGTTTATTTGGAACATGGGCGAGTGGTGGAACAGGGTTCTCATGTGGAGTTGATGCAAGAAAATGGGCGATATAAGGCTTTGTATGAGGTGCAAAATGCAATGCGAAATGAGGAAATAACTCACGCAAAGGCGAGCTAGTGTGTTGGGCGGCTCCGCCGACTTGTAGCAACTAGCGTTGCAAAGTCGCAAAAAGTAGAAGAATAATTATGACTGTTTTTGTTACTGATAGTAAAATGCCTTTTTTGGAGGCGGCGATTGATCGGGTGCGGGTGGAAGAATGTTTTGATCGGTGTTTGGCGATCGCTCAAAATTGTTGTCTGCAAAAAGTGGAAGTTATTCGTCATAAACCTGGACGACGTTGTTTGATTGCATATGAGTTAGTTGATGGTTCTGGGAAAATAATTAGGCTGATTGGTAAGGTGAGGGCTAAGGGTACAGATTTTCATAGTTATGAGTTACAAAAGTCTTTGTGGGAGCAGGGTTTTGCAGATGATAGTGTTGATGGAATTTCTGTACCTGAACCTGTGGGGATAATTCCCGAATGGCAAATGTGGTTACAGCGACAGGTTGAAGGTAAGATTGCTACTCAATTGCTGACACCAAATAATAATATTTTACTAGCCAATAAAGTTGCTGAAGCTGCTCATAAACTACACCAAACTAATATTCCTCCTCGGCGTTCTCATACCATGTCAGATGAATTGCGAATTTTACAAGAACGCCTTACTTTAGTCATGGAACAATATCCTGAATGGCAAATACGTTTAGAGCGAATATTAGTAGCGAGTCATCATTTAGGAGAAAATACACCAGAATTAAAACCCTGTGGTATCCATCGAGATTTTTATCCTGATCAAGTGATTATTAATAATTCTCGGTTGTATCTCATCGACTTAGATTTATATTGTGAAGGTAATCCAGCGCTAGATATTGGTAACTTCATCGCTCATATTCAAGAATACAGCCTTCGTAACTTTGGTAATTTCAAAGTATTACGTGAGTATGAAAATGCTTTAATTACAAGATTTATAGAACTAACAAACAATACAACTTACCCTGTTATTGAAGCCTACACCACCCTAACTTTAGTCAGACACATTCATATCAGTACCCAATTTCCAGAACGTCGCCCTTTTACCTCAGAACTATTAAACTTATGCGAACAGCGTCTCCATGTCAATTAATACTTACTCTCTGCGTCTCTGCGTGAAATAAATTCCTCCTCATATACAGTTCACAAAAGAATAAATAACCGCAAATAACCCCAAATATTTACTTTACGTCCAGGAGAGAGCATTGATAAATTTAATTAGTTGGCGATCAATTCGCTTGATTACTTTAATTAGTTCACTTTGCCTGAGTAGCATAACTCAAGCTATTGCAACACCAAATGATAAATTAAATAAAATTACACCAGTTTCTCAATTGTCAGATATTAACGTTGATAGTTGGGAATTTCAAACATTAAAATCATTGATTGAGCAATATAATTGTGCCAATATTGAAAATAAAACTTTAAACAGATATAAATTTGGTCGCCAATTAAATACTTGCTTAATAAATATAAATAAATCTGAGACAACTAATCAAGAAACATTAACGCTTATCCAACGATTACAAGCAGAATTTTCAGCAGAATTAGCCACCCTGAATCAGCGAGTAGATTTATTAGAAACCAAAGTTGCAACATTGGAAAAACAACAATTTTCACCTGATGTTGAACTAGAAGGAGAAATTATCTTTGCTGTGAGTGGATTTGCTGGAGGAAACAAAGCTAACAGTAAAACAAAGCCAATTAATGAAAATTTAGTATTGAGCGATCGCCTGCGTCTGAGCCTCAAAAGCAGTTTCACTGGTAAGGATGAATTACAAGTACGTTTGCAAGCACGCAACACACCAGAATTAGAAGATGTTACTGGCACTCAAATGGCAAATTTGGGTTTTGATGGTGATAACGACAATGAGGTGGAAGTAGATGAACTAGATTATAGATTCCCACTAGGCAAGCAAACCCGCATGACTTTGTACGCTTTGGGAGGAGGTTTAGGCGACTTTGTTCCTATTGTCAATCCTCTATTTAGCGGTAGTGGAGACGGCTCGATTTCTACATTTGGCAGAGAAAACCCCATTCGCCGCCAAGGTGGTGGTGCAGGTATCGGTATTTCTCATAATTTCAATGACTCTCTCAATTTCTCATTAGGATATATTACCAGCGATGTCAATAACCCAGAGAGGGGGATTTTTGCTAGTCCTTATGGGGCGATCGCTCAACTTACCCTTGAACCCACTAAAACCACAGCACTCAGCTTTACCTATATCCACTCTTACAATAATTTGAATACGGGAACCGGCAGTGAATTAACTGGCGATCCGTTTGATAATGAGGCAGATGCGATCGCCGCTAATTCCTTTGGTGCAGAAGCAGCTTGGCAAATTAACCCTAGTATCACCCTCGGAGGACGAATTGGTTTCATCCAAGCACAAGCAGAAGATTTACCAACTACCCCAAGCGCTGTTATCTCTACATGGGCATTAATGTTAGCTATCAGAGATCTGCAAGAAGACGATAGTTTTGCTGGGTTTGTGGTGGGTCAACCTCCTAAAGTCACTTACAATAGTTTCGGTGAAAACCTTCAAGATCAAGATAGTTCATTACATCTAGAAGCCTTTTATCATTTTCAAGTCACTGATAATATTGCCATTACTCCTGGTTTATTCGTGATTACTAGTCCAGAAAATAATCAAGGTAATGACACCATTTATGTTGGTACAGTGCGGACAACATTTAGCTTTTAAAAAGTTACAGCGTTTTCGGTTGGTTGCAAAAGGCTAGAGCTAAGTTCAGATTAAATGTAGTGGACAGACACGCCTAAATTGGTGAAATTGGTGATCACAGGTGTTTCTACGCTATATAAATAAGTATGAAAAAGATACGAAATACCGTGCGCCAATCACTAGCAGTTTTTCGCTACAGTGGACGGGCTATCAGCTTAGTGTGGAATACTAGCCACATCCTGACCATTATTCTGGCTACTTTAACTTTAATAGCTGGTTTATTACCAGCTGCGATCGCCTACCTTGGTAAGTTAATTGTTGATGCCGTAGTTTTGGCTGCTCAAGCGGGTGATGGCGATATCTCTCGCCCTTTATTATATGTAGGATTAGAAGCCGTTGCGATCGCTCTGTTGGCTGCTAGTCAACGAGGCATCTCTATTTGTCAGTCATTGTTGCGAGTGCTACTTGGGCAAAAAGTAAATGTACTGATTTTAGAAAAAGCTCTCACATTAGATTTACGCCACTTTGAAGATTCAGAATTTTATGACAAACTCACCAACGCCCGGCGAGAAGCATCTGTGCGTCCCCTTTCTTTAGTAAATCGTACCTTTGGTTTGGTACAAAACGCCCTGTCTTTAATTACCTACGGCGTATTATTAGTAAATTTCTCAACTTGGGCAGTGCTAGTACTAATTTTAGCAGCCATGCCAGCCTTCATTGCCGAAACCAAGTTTGCTGGACAAGCCTTTCGTTTATTTAGTTGGCGCGCCGCAGAAACTCGTCAACAGCACTACATTGAAAATTTATTGGCTAGAGAAGACTTTGCTACAGAAATCAAACTCTACCAACTCGGAGATACTTTATTAGGACGTTACCGCAACTTATTTCATCAACTTTATGGTGAAGACCGAGATTTAACGCTGCGGCGGGGGCTGTGGGGATATCTCCTGAGTTTAGTGAGTACAGTGGCTTTTTACCTAGCCTACGCTTGGATTGTCATAGAAACAGTCATGGCAAGAATTTCCTTAGGAGATATGACCATGTATCTCACCGTGTTTCGCCAAGGACAGTCTACATTTTCTAACGCCTTGACTTCCATCGGGGGAATGTACGAAGACAACTTATATTTATCAAATCTCTACGATTTCTTAGAGGAAGAAGTACCACAAACTTGGGGTGATGCTACCACAGGTATCAAGCCTCAAGATGGTATTCGTTTTGAGAATGTATCCTTTACTTATCCCGGAAGTTCCCAACCTGCATTAACAGATATTTCACTACATTTAAAACCAGGAGAAAAACTCGCAATTGTCGGTGAAAACGGTTCTGGTAAAACTACATTAATTAAATTACTTACCCGACTCTACACCCCAGATTCCGGGCGAATTTATTTAGATGGCTTAGATTTGCAAGAATGGGATGTAGATGTGTTACGACAACGCATTGGGGTAATTTTTCAGAACTTCGTGCGTTACCAATTCACCGTCGGCGAGAATATCGGGGTGGGCGACGTAGAACATTTAGAAGATGAAAATCGTTGGCAAATAGCCGCCGAAAAAGGCATGGCCCAACCCTTCATCGAAAAATTGCCGCAAAACTTTCAAACACAACTGGGGCGTTGGTTCAACAGAGGACAAGAACTTTCCGGGGGACAATGGCAAAAAATCGCCCTAGCCCGCGCCTTTATGCGAACACAGGCAGATATTTTAGTCTTAGATGAACCCACATCAGCAATGGATGCTCAAGCAGAGTTTGATATATTCAATCATTTTCGCACCCTGACCAAAAATCAGATGGTATTTTTAATTTCTCATCGCTTCTCCACAGTCCGTATGGCCGATAAAATCGTAGTCATTGAAAGTGGAAAAATCACAGAACAAGGCACTCACGAAGAATTATTACAAACAGAAAGACGCTATGCACAGTTGTTTTACTTACAAGCGGCGGGATATCAGTAATTCGTAATTCTGAATTACGGTTAATTTAAATCTTAAACCATCATTAAATCCATCAAATTTTCTGCCATATCAAAATTAGCAGTCACATTTTGCACATCATCCAACCCCTCTAGAGTATCAATTAACTTGAGGAGCGATCGCGCCTGGTCGGTATCAGTCACTTCCACATAATTACTCGGAAGCCAACGCAATTCCGCATCATTCACCTGAAATCCTTGTTCCTTCAACGCCTGAGAGAGAACTTCCAAATTTGTCACCTCAGTAAACACCTCAGCCGTCTCATCTTCAGTCATTTCATAAAATTCCGCCCCACCTTCTAGGGACGCTTCTAAAAGCTGGTCTTCGTCTACCACACCCGCAACTAGACAAACACCCTTTTGGTCAAACATCCAGCTAACACAGCCAGTTTCACCCAAATTGCCACCATTTTTACTAAAAGCCACCCGCAAATCAGCAGCCGTCCGATTACGATTATCTGTAAAAGCTTCAATTAAAACTGCCACACCACCAGGGCCATAACCCTCGTAACGAATAGCCTCAAAACTGGCACCATCCACGCCAAAAGTGCCAGTACCTTTTGCGATCGCCCGTTCAATATTATCATTAGGAATACCCGCGGCTTTAGCTTTATCAATGGCTGTGCGTAGCTGAAAATTTCCCGCCGGGTCTGGTACACCGCTTCTCGCAGCCACAATAATTGCCCTAGATAACTGCGTGAATGTCTTACCCTTTTTGGCATCTACTACAGCCTTCTGGCGCTTAATATTTGCCCATTTACTATGTCCTGCCATAATCTCAAATGATGAATGCTCCCTTCAAAGTTTAGGATATACATAGCTTTTGCCAAGATGCAAAGGCACATTTGTTGAATTATGTAACTGAATAGTGAAAATTACCCCAATTGTGCGATATCTGATCAAAAGTGCCAAAAGTGTGATTATCAAATCGCTAGAATTGGCCAATGTACTCAAGAAAAGTGATGCACGGCTTTTTTCTGCACCCCGGAATTACCAGAAAAAAAGAAAAAACCTGCGATACCTGAGAAATTTATTGCTGTTATTTCTGGTAGGTATACTGGCTTTAGGTGGATGCCAATTTACACAAACTAGAGAAGCAGATGTAATTCACATCACTTTATGGCAAGGTGTGAATCCACCGCCAAATCGGGATGTTTTACAAAAGCTGGTAGATAAATTTAATCAAAATCACCCGAATATTCAAGTAGAGTCTTTGTATGCTGGACAACAGGATCAGCAAACACCCAAAATTTTGGCAGCCGTCGTTGGTAATGCACCGCCAGATTTATTATGGTACAACCCCACCATTGCTGGTCAATTAGTAGAACTAGAAGCCCTAATTCCTTTAAATGACAAGCTAGACAAATCTCCGGTGAAAGCCGAAATTGACCCGGCGTTGTTTGAATCAATGGAATACCAAGAGCAAATTTGGTCATTACCGTTTGCAACCAATAACGTGGGTGTGTATTATCGTCCCAGTTTGTTTGAGAAGGCCGGAATCAAAGAATTACCCCGGACTTGGGAACAGTTTCGCCAAGTTGCTAAACAATTAACTCGTGATTTTGATGGCGATGGCCGCACAGATCAATATGGTATGTTTTTACCTTCAGGGAAAGGAGAATTTACTGTCTTCACCTGGTTACCATTTATGTGGAGTAGCGGCGGCGAGTTAGTCACCGGGGATGCACAAGACCCATCTAACGTGATGTTACAAGATAATCAAGGGGCGATCGCAGCGTTGGGATTTTGGCGTAATTTAATTACCGATGGTTCCGCCATGTTATCTGGCCCAGAACGGGGCTATGAGACAGGCGATTTAATAGCTGGTAATGTAGCCATGCAGGTAACTGGCCCGTGGAGTCTTGGTGAATTTACTGAAAGTGGCGTTGATTTTGGCGTATTTCCCATTCCCGTAGACCAAGAACCAGCTACTAGTATTGGGGGTGAAAATCTCTTTTTATTCAAAACCACACCAAAAAGAGAACAAGCAGCCTTCACCTTTGCCGAATATACCATGAGTGAAGAATTTCAGACAGAATTGGCGTTGGGAACAGGCTATTTACCCATCAACTTGAAATCGCGCGAAAATCCCCGTTATCAAGAATTTGTCAACAAGCAACCATCCTTGCAAGTATTTTTAGACCAAGCCCAACACGGGCGATCGCGTCCCATCTTTCCGGGTTATAATCGCATTTCCGATAGTTTAGGCCGGGCAATAGAATCTGTCTTATTAGGGCAAAGTTCCCCAGAACAAGCATTAACCAGAACCCAGCAGCGATTAAATTTAATCTTCAGGTAATTATTCTCTTGAATCCTGGAAATTCAAATTTACAAATTGGTATTAGCCCTGAAATTGGGTTAATAACCAAGCACCAACTTGACCATGATTCATTTGACGAGTCCGCCGTAACGCTTCATTGAGTAAAGAAAATGCCAATCCCGGTAAAACCAAAGACTCACTAATTCGCCGACTACCACCATTCTCAATAGCAAAAGCAATAACTTGAACATTTAAAACATCAACAATCCAATATTCCTTCACCCCTAAATCTTCATACAAAAGTCGTTTTGCACCTTGGTCATCAGCCAATGAAGTATTCGCCACCTCAATCACTAAATCAGGTGGTGGATAAATATCGAGGTTGATAATAGAAGTACCGTAGGGAATAGCATCAGCATTGTCACCAATATAATAAGAAATATCAGGTTGGACTTCTCTACGTCCTACTTGCCTATAACTACAGCAATCCTTACCATTTAAGTTAATACCCTTAACGGCAGTAAATATGCTAATAGCAGAAATAATAATTGTGTGATCACTAGCATGATCATTTCCCACTGGTGGCATTTCGACCCTCATTTTTCCATCATAGTAGTAACCTTTTGCTTTTTCACAAGCAGGACTTTCAATCACTTGAATATATTCATCCCAAGTAGCTACTACCCAAGTATCAGAATTGAGCTTTGTTTGTAATTCACTCATATTCTTGTGAAGCATGACTTGATTTACAAGTAATTATAGATGATTGCTCCAGTCGGATTAGCCCAGATAAAATCCACATTGCCTCATGGCAAATTCTCTGCGCTTACATTCGTACACGATAGTCACTACAAGTCGGGTATTGCCACCCCAACGTGCTGTCTCACCTTTGCGTTTAAATGGGAAAATATCATTAGACTAACAAATTTCCCTTAGGAAAATATGACTCATCCTTTCCTAGAACGTCTGCGTAGTCCCAACCGTCCAGTTATAGTCTTCGACGGTGCAATGGGAACCAACCTACAAACCCAAAACCTGACTGCTGATGACTTCGGAGGGCCACAGTATGAAGGTTGTAACGAATACCTAGTCCATACAAACCCCGAAGCTGTCGCCAAAGTTCACCGTGACTTTCTCTCCGCTGGTGCTGATGTCATTGAAACAGACACCTTTGGTGCAACATCCATTGTGTTAGCAGAATATGACTTAGCTGACCAAACCTATTACTTAAATAAAACAGCAGTAGAAATAGCCAAGCGCGTCGCCGCCGAATTTTCTACACCAGAAAAACCCCGATTTGTCGCCGGTTCCATTGGCCCCACAACCAAACTCCCAACTCTGGGACATATCGACTTTGACACCTTAAAATTTAACTTCGCCGAACAAGCCGAAGCGCTATTTGATGGTGGTGTTGATTTATTTTTGGTGGAGACTTGTCAAGATGTGCTGCAAATCAAAGCAGCATTGAATGGTATTGAAGAAGTTTTTGCCAAAAAAGGGGAACGCCGCCCGTTAATGGTATCTGTGACAATGGAAAGTATGGGTACAATGCTGGTGGGTTCAGAAATCAGCGCTGTCCTGACAATTCTCGAACCATATCCCATAGATATCCTGGGTTTAAACTGTGCCACAGGCCCGGACTTGATGAAACCACACATCAAGTATCTATCAGAACATTCACCGTTCATTGTCTCTTGTATACCCAACGCAGGTTTACCGGAGAACGTTGGTGGTCAAGCACACTACCGCCTGACACCAATGGAATTACGCATGGCGTTAATGCATTTTGTTGAAGATTTGGGTGTCCAAGTGATTGGGGGTTGCTGTGGGACACGTCCAGAACACATTCAACAATTGGCAGAAATTGCCCAAGAACTCACACCAAAAACTAGACAGCCAAGTTTAGAACCATCTGCTGCATCAATTTATTCGACTCAACCGTATGACCAAGATAATTCCTTCTTGATTGTCGGTGAACGCCTCAACGCCAGTGGTTCCAAGAAATGCCGTGATTTACTCAATGCCGAAGATTGGAATGGTCTAGTTTCAATGGCTAGGGCGCAAGTTAAAGAAGGCGCGCATATTCTGGATGTCAACGTCGATTATGTGGGACGTGACGGTGTGCGAGATATGCACGAACTGGTTTCGCGCATTGTCAATAATGTTACATTACCATTAATGCTTGACTCCACCGAATGGGAAAAAATGGAGGCAGGTTTAAAGGTAGCCGGTGGTAAGTGTTTGTTGAACTCCACCAACTACGAAGATGGGGAACCACGTTTTCTCCAAGTGCTGGAATTAGCGAAAAAATATGGTGCTGGTGTAGTCATTGGTACTATCGATGAAGATGGCATGGCGCGCACAGCACAGAGAAAGTTTGAAATTGCCCAACGTGCTTATCGTCAAGCTGTAGAATATGGTATTCCTGCCACTGAGATATTCTTTGATACCTTGGCTCTACCTATTTCCACGGGGATTGAAGAAGACAGAGCCAATGGTAAGGCTACCATTGAAGCAATTCGGCGGATTCGGCAGGAATTGCCGGGATGTCATGTAATTTTGGGTGTATCTAATATTTCCTTTGGTTTGAATCCCGCATCACGAGTCGTGCTGAACTCGATGTTTTTGCACGAGGCGATACAAGCCGGCATGGATGCAGCCATTGTCAGCCCTAACAAGATTTTACCTTTGTCAAAAATTGAAGCAAAGCATCAAGAAGTTTGTCTTGACTTAATTTATGATCAACGTAAATTTGAGGGTGATGTCTGCGTTTATGATCCCTTGGGAGAATTGACCACACTTTTTGAAGGGGTGACGACCAAACGCGACAAAGGTATTGATGAAAATCTCCCCATCCAAGAACGCCTGAAACGCCATATCATCGACGGCGAACGCATCGGTTTAGAAGACCAACTGAAAAAAGCCTTAGAACAATATCCCCCTTTGGAAATTATCAACACCTTTCTATTAGATGGGATGAAAGTTGTCGGTGAATTGTTCGGTTCAGGACAAATGCAATTACCTTTTGTGTTGCAGTCTGCGGAAACCATGAAAGCAGCGGTTGCTTATCTAGAACCGTTCATGGAAAAGTCAGAATCTGGCAATAATGCCAAGGGAACTTTTATTATTGCCACTGTGAAAGGTGATGTCCATGATATTGGTAAAAACTTGGTGGATATTATCTTATCCAACAATGGCTACAAGGTAATTAACTTGGGAATTAAGCAGCCTGTAGAAAATATCATCGAGGCTTACCAACAGCATAAAGCTGATTGTATTGCTATGAGTGGTTTGTTGGTGAAATCCACTGCCTTTATGAAAGAAAATTTGGCAGTATTCAACGAAAAGGGAATTACTGTACCGGTCATTTTAGGTGGTGCAGCATTAACCCCCAAGTTTGTGCATCAAGATTGCCAAAACACTTACAAGGGTAAGGTGGTGTATGGTAAGGATGCCTTTGCTGATTTGCATTTCATGGATAAATTAATGCCAGCCAAGGCTGTTAATAATTGGGATGATTTACAAGGATTTTTGGATGAAGTAGAAGCCGAACCAGAAATCGCCGCTTCCCCATCCCCAACTGAATCATCCCAACTCCCAACTCCCGACTCCCAGCTCCCTCCAAATACCCGTCGTTCTGAAGCCGTAGCTATAGATATTCCCCGTCCTACGCCGCCTTTTTGGGGAACTCAGTTATTAAAGCCTGATGATATTCCCCTTGAGGAAATTTTCTGGCATTTGGATTTACAGGCTTTGGTTGCTGGACAATGGCAGTTCCGCAAGCCGAAGGAACAATCTAAGGAGGAGTATCAGGCTTTTTTGGCGGAGAAGGTGTATCCCATTTTGGAGAGTTGGAAGCAACGGGTAATTGAGGAGAATTTGTTGCATCCCCAGGTGGTTTATGGGTATTTTCCTTGTCAGGCTGAGGGGAATACTTTGTATGTTTATGATGCAAACCACAGAGACACAGAGAACGCTGAGGTAAAGGCAAGTTTTGAGTTTCCGAGACAGAGGTCTTTGAGGCGGTTGTGTATTGCTGATTTCTTTGCGCCGAAGGAGTCGGGGATAATTGATGTGTTTCCCATGCAGGCGGTGACTGTGGGGGATATTGCCACGGAGTTTGCTCAAGGATTATTTGCTGCTAATCAATACAGTGATTATCTGTATTTCCACGGTTTGGCTGTGCAAGTGGCTGAGGCGTTGGCGGAATGGACACACGCCAGGATTCGCCGGGAGTTAGGTTTTGTGGCAGAGGAACCGGATAATATTCGGGATATTTTGGCGCAGCGCTATCAAGGTTCACGGTATAGTTTTGGTTATCCTGCTTGCCCAAATATGCAGGATCAATATAAGCAGTTAGAGTTGTTAGGGACTGACAGAATTAATCTGTATATGGATGAAAGTGAGCAAATTTATCCAGAACAGTCTACGACGGCGATTATTGCTTATCACCCGGTAGCTAAGTACTTCAGCACATAATCTTGTCCCCTCTCCTTAATAAGGAGAGGGGTGCCTGAAGGGCGGGGTGAGGTTAATATTATAGTAGGTAGATAGTTCGGGCTTGACGTCTCCTTATAGATATTAATATTTAAAATGACTAAACTTTATAACAAAAATAATGAAATAGAAAAAAGGCGACTATTACGCCAAAATATCACACAAGCTGAGACACTTATTTGGCATAAAGTAAGAGATAGACAACTTGAAAATTGCAAGTTTCGTAGACAATATAGTGTGGATAAGTTTGTTATAGATTTTTACAGCCCTGAATTAAAGTTAGCTATAGAAATTGATGGTGACAGTCACTTTGAAGATGGTGCTGCTGAATATGATCAGGCAAGACAAGAATTTATGGAATCAGTAGGGATTAAGTTTATTAGATTTACTAATAATGATGTTTATGGTAATTTGTCTGGTGTTTTAGAAAGTATTGTTCAGAATATACAAAATTTAAGAACCTCACCCCCAGCCCCTCTCCTTAATAAGGAGAGGGGAGCAAGATAATACATAATATTGAATAATGAGACCTTATCACCAAATCCCTATATTAGAATGCAGTGAATTGCTGGTGCAGATTCCTTTGGAATTGTTTGCGGTGGAATCTCCCCATCCTTATGAAAAACTCGGTGCGCCTTATGGGGAACATTCTCCTTATTATTTGCGCGCAAGTGTGGTCAAAAATTTAATTCAAGCCCAAAATTATCTACAAGAAATTTATCCTGGTTGGTATATCCAAATTTTTGATGCTTATCGCCCAGTGGCTGTACAACAGTTTATGGTAGATTACAGCTTTGCCCAAGCGTTACAGCAACGCGGATTGACTGAGGCTGAGTTATCACTAAACCAACGTCAAGAAATTTGGCAATCAGTTTATGAAATTTGGGCTGTACCGAGTTTAGATGAAAAAACTCCCCCTCCCCACAGTACAGGTGCGGCTGTAGATGTGACGCTGGTTGATGATACAGGGGAAATAGTAGATATGGGATCGCCTATTGATGAATTGTCAGAGCGATCGCATCCCAATTACTATGCCCATAGTGACCACCCACAAGCCCAACAATATCACCACAATCGGCAATTATTAAATGAAGTCATGTTAAAAGCCGGATTTCAACGCAATCCCAGAGAATGGTGGCATTTCTCCTATGGTGATCAAATGTGGGCTTGGTTAAATCAAAATGGTTCAACGGCGCGTTATGGGCGAATTGTTAGGAATTAGGGACTGGGGATTAAAGAGTAAATAACCAACTTAGACATTTTTTATTATTTCCGGTAGATGAAATACTCATTAGACCGATCAGTGCCAGATATATGAGAGACACAGAGGTACAGAAATATGGACAAAACTTTCCCAAGACTTAAAAGTGATGAAGAAATAGAGGCACTCTTAGAAGATGATTTGTCAGATTATCTTACTTCTGATAATTTCAAGCCAGTAACTTTTGAATTTAAGCCTAAAGATAAAAGTGTCAATGTACGGATGTCTGAGGAGATGCTAGAAAAAGTTAAATCTGTTTCCAAGAAAGAAGGTATTCCTTATCAGCGTTACATTAGACGTGCGATAGAACGGTATTTAGGTGCTGAGTAGTAATTTGGCATCCAAAATGAGAGAAGCGAACATCAAAGTACGATAGCGTTCTTTACTTTTTTTTTGTGTTGATTCCTATCGTGTAGGTGTTCGCATTACCCCACTCAATTGAACCCCCAAACCTTAATTTGCTAAGATCCTCTCGGTGACAAACTTCTCTGCATTCCTATGTCCACATCTGCAATTGACGCTCAAGACGCAACAGCTATCCAAGCCGCAACAACCAAGGTTGCTGTATGCGATCGCTCTTTTTGGGGACGCATCCGTGTTTCTGATGTTGATAGAATACGTTTTTTACACAATCAAAGTACTAACGATTTCCAAAGCCGTAAGCCAGGACAGGGTTGTGATACTGTGATGGTGTCATCTACAGCCCGCACCATTGACCTGGTAACTGCGTATATTTTAGAGGATGCAGTGCTATTGCTGGTTTCCCCTAGCCGCCGTGAATCTCTAATACAATGGCTGGATCGCTATATCTTTTTTGCCGATAAGGTGCAATTAACCGATGTCACTGATGACACAGCCACTTTTAGCTTGATTGGGCCAGAAAGTGATGCCGTGATCAAACATCTGGGTGCTGGGGCCATCATCGGTCAACCTGATGGCAATCATCTTGTATTAGATAATCAGGTAATCGTTGCTGTGGGTAGTGGTTTGGCTACTCCTGGATATACGCTGATATTGCCAGTTGCCGAGAAAGAGAAACTATGGCAGCAAATTATAGAATTAGGTGTAGTAGAGTTGAGCGATCGCGCTTGGGATACGTTACGCATATTACAAGGACGACCAGCCCCAGATGCGGAACTTACTGATGATTACAATCCTTTAGAAGTGGGTTTATGGCAAACAATTTCCTTTAATAAGGGTTGCTACATCGGTCAAGAAACCATTGCCCGATTAAATACCTATAAAGGTGTCAAACAATACCTGTGGGGTATCCGCCTCAATGCACCTGCAACAGTAGGCAGTGCGATCGCCATTCAAGATGAAAAAGTTGGTAAGCTTACCAGTTACACTGAAACCACTGATGGTTACTTTGGATTAGGTTACATCCGCAGCAAAGTCGGTGGTGTTGGTTTAAAAGTCCAAGTAGGAGAAACCGAAGGTGAAGTAGTAGACATCCCCTTTGTTTCTCACCAATACCCAGAGTAGATACAGTTAACAGCTTTGAATGATAACTGATTTATCCTACGCGTTTCAAGGAACCATCAGCATATAGTTCCAATGGCACTAACTCTGTTTTGCCATTCACTTTTACTTGAGAATAAACAACTTTAACTAACCGTGCATGATTTTCGTTGTAACGCAGAGACATAATTACACCTCTTTTTGAGAAGTTTTTTTGTGTACCCAACTTTGAAAACCTTGATTGTAATTAAATTTTGCTTATGCATTTTTTTCTATGCTTGTCAAGCATATTTTATATTTAACAGAGGTTTTCTAAAAATTGGTATAAATTGAGCTAAGTGTAAATAAAGATTTGCACAAATTTGGGGAATTAGTTATGGTTCATTGACAATTGCGTCACCAAAAGGCTACTAACGCGAGATAATAAGATTTTTCACGCTACCCTAATTTGTTACACCTTCGTTGATCACGTATTCTGTTCTGGCTTGGCTGATATTATTCACTTCACAGCCACAGATTCTAATTTCGCAAGCTACCCCAAAATCAGATGATGAAAACAGTCACCGCATTGTCAAACCGACTGGATTACTACTACCAGCAAATCAAGACGATCATCCTCACGCGTCAAAATCCCATTACTGGTTTACTGCCTGCGAGTACGGCAATCACTGCCCACGGTGATTATACTGATGCTTGGGTACGAGACAATGTTTACAGCATCTTAGGAGTTTGGGGTTTAGCTCTGGCATACCGCAAAATTGATGAAGACAAAGGGCGTACTTACGAATTAGAACACAGCGTCATCAAGTTGATGCGGGGGTTGCTATTTGCCATGTTGCGTCAGTCCCATAAAGTGGAGCAATTTAAACACACACAATCGCCACTGGATGGGCTACACGCTAAATACAACACTGCAACTGCTGATATTGTGGTCGGCGATGACGAATGGGGACATTTGCAACTTGATGCCACATCTCTATTTTTACTGATGCTGGCCCAAATGACTGCTTCTGGATTGCAAATTATTTATACGATTGATGAAGTAAATTTTGTCCAAAACTTGGTTTATTACATTGGACGCGCTTACCGCACACCAGATTTTGGGATTTGGGAACGGGGTAATAAAATTAATCATGGCAGTGCCGAGTTAAACGCCAGTTCAGTAGGCATGGCTAAAGCGGCCTTAGAAGCAATTAACGGACTAGATTTGTTTGGTGTTCGTGGGAGTCAAGCATCAGTAATTCATGTCCTACCCGATGAAATCGCCCGCGCCCGGCTTACTTTGGAATCTTTATTACCTAGAGAATCGGCTTCTAAAGAAATTGATGCGGCGCTGCTGAGTATTATTAGTTATCCTGCCTTTGCCATTGAAGATGTGCAATTACACGAGCGCACATTTAACGATATTATCAACAAACTCCAAGGTAAATACGGCTGCAAACGCTTCTTGCGCGATGGACACCAAACCGTTTTAGAAGATAGCCAACGCTTACACTACGAACCTTGGGAACTCAAGCAATTTGAGCATATTGAATGTGAATGGCCTTTATTTTTCACTTATTTATTTTTAGATGGGTTGTTTCGCGGTAATAGCCAGCAAGTTAAAGATTACCAAGAACGTTTACAGTCATTATTAGTAGAACGTGATGGTGTCGGTTTATTACCAGAACTTTATTACGTACCAGCCGAAAACGTAGAAGCCGAAAGGTTAGATCCCCAAAGTCAACCCCGATTACCTAATGAGAACATTCCTTTAGTTTGGGCGCAAAGTTTATATTTTCTTGGTCAACTGTTAAGTGAAGACTTACTGGCCGTTGGCGATATAGATCCTTTAGGCAGACATTTATGTATAGGTAAAAAACGCAAAGCTTTAGTCCAAATTGCCTTGCTAGCTGAGGATGAAGACTTACAAAGCAAACTAGAAGTTCACGGTATTGAAACCCAAACACCAAAACAAGTAGAACCAATTCAAGTCAGAAAAGCTGGAGAACTTTCAGCTATTTATACCCAAATTGGGCGTAATGATAAACTCGGTTTAACTGGTCGTCCGGTGCGGCGATTGCGGAGTTTGACTACATCGAGAATCTTTCGGATTCACAACGAAACCATTGTCTTTTTACCGTCATTTTTAGATGCTCAACAGTTTTATTTAACCCTTGATTATCACTTTCTTCTAGATCAAATTAGAAGTGAACTCGCTTACATTCAAACGTATTGGAGTGAGTTGGGGCGTCCTACCCTAACTTTAATGTTGACCCATACCATGTTGGAAATCGGTTCTGAAGCATTATTAGAATTAATGCAGGAATTGAAAAGTGGTATATGTAACGGCGTGCAGGTGAAATTAGGACGATTAAATCAACTGATGCTAACAGCTGGGATGCAAAGAATTGATTTTCTCCAAGATGGAGATTTCTTCCAACCACCTGTCAAAGATGCCGGGCCTCGTTGCTATTACCTGGCTTACCATCCTGGAGAAAACTTACGCTTAGGAAATACCCAAGAATTCCAGATGGAATACGAAACTAACTTGGGGTTATTGCTGTCTTCCTTACGTGCATCTGAAAATATTTACGAACAAATTGAATTATTACAAACTTTAATTCGTTTACAAGGACTAGAGTTTGATACAGGTTTTGGTGGCCCACAGCAGCCTGTGACAGCAGCCGATTTACTTGATGAAGTCTACACCAAAGCCGGGGATTTAGGTTTTTGGGCAGTAGTACGGCGGGCGGCTGGATTGCGGCAGATGGTTGATATCAGCTTGTCAGATACAGTCACCAGTATTTTGGTGCGGGGTAAGCAAATTGCTGTAGGTAAAGCTTACAGTCAAGCATCACTCATTGCTGTACCCATGCCCCATCGGGAAATCGTGGAAAAAATTAATCATTTTTGTCGTGAAGATATCCGCGATCGCGTCCTCACTCAAGAAATTATCATTTATCTGGGGGTGTTAATTAGATCAGAACCTGAACTGTTTCAAGGATTGTTAACTCTGCGAGTCGGCTATCTGATTTTGTTAATTACCAGTGAATTAGCCCAAGAGTTGCATGTCACCCAAGATGAAGCCTACGAACGCTTGATGGAACTACCACCCTTTGAAGTGAAAATGCGTTTGCGTCAGGTGTTAACAGGTTATACAGGTGTGAGTAATTTGTTGCGCCAGCAGGAATCATTGCACGTCAAACAAAAAGAAAGCGATATTGCTTGGGTAGTGCTACCGACAAACGAAGAAGAAGAAAGCGCCGTTCCTCCAGGTGGCTGGCGGAGATTTCGCCAAGCAGAAGGAGCATTAAACCGTGTACCTAAAGACTTCTTCCAGCAAGTTTGGCTATTAATGCAACATTGTAAAGGTTTAGTCATCGGCGATAAACTAGAGCGCCGCAATCGTTTAGATAGCGAGTTGATCTTATCAGAGATGACTGCTGGCGAAAAGAATTTTGCTTTAAGAGTAGAGCATCTTTTAAATAAAATTCAAGCGCCAGAATACCGCCAAGTGAATATTGAAGCCTTAATGGAATTAGCCACCATTGTCGCTAACAACCCCAACCTGCAAATCGAAGAATACATAGTTTTAGATGTATTAATTGGTCACGCAGTCCGCTTGGCATGGCTAGAACAACATCAAGAAAGAGGCGATCGCTATGATGAGGATAAGGCTAATGCGTGGCGATCGTTTTATAATACCTCTCCTCAAGATTGCGTCAGTTACATTTTGAAGGCATTTAGATTCTTGACGGAATTTGTCAACGATAGCGTAGCAATCTGATACAGTAAAACCTTTAAAGTTACGTTCTACCCTTCCCCCGGCATTTATTGGGAAGGGTATATTCTTTAGAGCTTGATTCCTCCGGGTGCAGCAAGTGTGCAATTAACCGAAAATGTCGCTTTGTTCGATACTTCCTGATAAGTTTTGCCATCAGTACCCTTCCACTGCACCTGCATCACACCCCAGCCCTCGTTCTTTGAGCCTGGTTTGCCGTCGAATTGGCGGCTCACTGTAGATGTCACAGTCTGTCCCTTCTTAGCACTCCAGTTAAAGGTGTTAGATTTTTGTCCGTTCTCGTAGGTCAAAAAGCCGGTACCCGCTACGGTATGCTTCATTTGGATTGTTGCATCTAGCTTCACTGTGGTAGGACAAGCTGAAGTCACTACTTTTTGAGTAGGTGTGAGCGACAACTTCTGAACCGATGAACCATCAATTTGGTCTGGACGATCTACCGTCACGATGTAATTGCTCCCTTGGCTAGTAATCTTAGTAACTTTCCAATCTTTCAATAGACTGCTGATACCTGGCGAATTTCTTACAGCATTGGCTACCGCTTGCTTCATCTTAGGGTCATTGAAAGATTTAGTTACCTGACTTTCGATGGTTGGGGTCAGCTGTGTTTTGATTTTGCCTTCAATCCAGCCACAGATGCCCTTAAATGCCTGACACAGTTTGCTAGCGATTTTGAGGTCAGTTTTAAAGGTAGTGCTAGGAGAACCATAGGAAATCGAGCCATTATAGGCGACGGGATTTAGCGAAATTGAAAGAATTGAGTTGTCAAGGTGGATATCGCGTTCCATATCAAGGGAACACTCACCCCATTTACCAGCTAGTCTGCGGACACACTTTGCTTTGATCTCTTCGCCTTGACTTTCAAAATTGGCATTTACATTGATTCGGCTACCATTGACAGTGGCTTGAATAGAACTTGTATTTAAATCGTTGACGTAATATTTGAGGTGCCGAATATTGTTAATTTCGTACTTATATTCAGGAATGGGAAGTGGCACCTTAGAGCCAGTAGGCAATAGTATATAACTTGCGTCCTTGTGCCAGGTTGTGCCGTTTTTCGGCCCCAAATTATGGAGATGGATTTTAGTTGAACTGAGGGCCCCATTAAAAGCCGTAGCAACAGCTGCTTTGGGAACGGTTATATTGACGGTTTCTGCTTGTGCTACTGAAGCGAGTAAAGGAATATGCCCAAACATTATGGCGGCGCTAGCAGCTACCATCAAAGACTTACGAGTTATTTGAATGTACCCTTGAGACAAATGCAATGCGTTTGGAGTTTCAGTTTTCATGAGAATATTCCTATGCGTAAATTTACATCTTTAAGTAGATGCTTGTAAGTCAATTACCAAAAAAATCAAGGTCTAACGGATGTCCTTCATTTCCTGGGCTTATTGCTATATACATTGGCTCTCATGAAAATATGCAGCCATATCCTTTTAAACTAGTAAAAGGGTGAGCGTACATATAGTGACGGCACATCAAACAAAATCTCTCCAGTAAGTTTCACATGGATATTATCTAATACCGATGAAAATTTTATTCGTTCAGTAGCGACCACCAAATACACCAAAAAATTAAACTAAGCCTGAGATGACTTTTCAAGCTTAGTTTAAGGATTATCTAAAACCTATATTTATAATTATGTTAAGAAACTTTCAAAATTACGAAAAAAGGGTAATCAATCTCAATTAATGTGGGGAGCCTATTGTGGTTACTAGCATCTTCATCCCCGCAACTGCGCCAGGTATCCCAATGGTCGCATTATGATGATTATCAGCCAGTCCGGACATCGACTCCGCTCAACAAACTGCGGTGTTAAAACTCCTACTTCATCGATACCGCATCCACATCAACCGTCTCAGTGCTAACATCAGGAGAACTCTTGCGAGCTTTCAAACTGGCGATCGCTAGCCCAGACAACTCAGAAACTAACAAGGAGAAAATTACTACATCGTCAATTTGCCCGACAATAGGAAAAACATCGGGAATAATGTCAATAGGACTGACAATATAAACTAATGTTCCTAAAATTACCCACCAACGATAAGTGGGATTACGAAGTAAATTGCGATACCAATTGTACAGGGATTGGATTGAGAAGTTCATTTTTTGATCCTCCAGTTATTTTTTATTTTGACAAATTATGCTAAGAAATCCCGGTGGGAATAACCGTCCCAAATAGTATGGAAGACGCTACTCATGATCGGTCGCCAATACCTACTCTGCGATTCTGTACAGAAATATGGTAATTGTGCATTAATCTTTAGAATTAAAATGCTTGGGGATAGTTGCTATAGAAATGGAGGAGGAAATTTAACCAGTGGATATTTTAGATTTATTTGAAAAGGGCGGGCCCGCAATGTGGCCCCTGCTTGTGCTGTCAATTCTGTCTTTAAGTGTAATTTTTGAGCGTTTGTGGTTCTGGCTACGAATCATGACTCAAGAAAAGGAAATAGTCAATCGCGTTCTTCATGCGGCTCGTGATAGTTGGGAAGTTGCAGCGGATATTGCCAGAAACGCCAGCCATCAGCCTGTGGGGAGATTCCTTTATGCGCCTTTGAGCGTACCAAAACGTGATCCGGAAACCTTTCGACTAGCTTTAGAGTCCACCGCCGAAGATGAATTAGCGGGAATGCGTCGGGGGGAAAAACTTTTAGAAGCTGTGATAGCCCTTTCACCACTGTTAGGTTTGCTAGGTACAGTTTTGGGTTTGATTCAGTCTTTGCGTTCCATTCGCATTGGGGATTTGGGAACTGAATCTACAGCGGGTGTGACAACTGGTATTGGTGAATCCTTAATCAGTACCGCCGCGGGATTAATAGTTGCCATTGTGAGCTTGGTCTTCTACCGCTTATTTCAAAGTTTTGTCGTTGACCAAGTGAAAATTTTCCGCAAAGCGGGAAATGAAATGGAATTGTTATATCGCGAGTCTCCATCTGACGGTAGCAGAAGTACATCCATAATTGTGGGCGAATCTTTACGAGAAAGTCCCAATGTCCCCCGCAAACGTGGCAAAAACCCGTTTCCTAAACCTCCTGAACCATCGGCTACATCTGACACATTAGATCCTGAACCATAAGTCAATTAATTTGGGATTTTAGATTTACGTCAGCGAAGCGTCAGCAGTGCAGTGGGTTTTTTAAATTGAAAATGAAAAAATCTGTTAATCCAAAATTGAGTAATCCCCAATCGGCATAAGCGTGAGACGATGAAAGTTAATTTACATACTCCAGTTGAAGACGCACAGATTCAAATCATTCCCTTAATTGATGTCGTTTTTTGCATCTTGACATTTTTTTTGCTGGCAGCTTTGCAATTTACTCGACAACAAGCCATCAATATTGATTTGCCCCAAGCTAGTACCAGTACAGTTGGTGGGGTCGCTTCCCAAAGTGCTACTCTAATTGTCACTATTGATGCAGTCGGCAATACTTACATAGAAAAACAGCTTGTCAGACGAGAACAATTGGCTCAAGGATTAAGCCAATATCTCCAAGCTAATCCCAATGGCATTTTGGTGCTAAATGCTTCACGCACAGCCACCTACAATGATGTGATTGAGGTATTAGACTTGATGCGGCAAGTGGGAGGCGATCGCGTATCCTTGGGAATTATCCCCGGCCCATCTCAAATTCCCACAGGCTCACCAAATCTGCCTTTACCCATTAATCCTGGCGAAGTACCTGCACCAGTTCCCGGCATGAATGATTTTAACCCCAACTTGCCCTTTGACCCCAATCAACTACCACCCGGTCAAGGTATCGCTCCAGGAATTCCTCCTGTACCCAACGACTTCGCACCTCCAGCGCCGCCTGTAACACCTGAAACAGCTAATCCCTAACTTGCAAGGTAAATTAGATGCACAAGGGGAGAGGATAAATCCCCTTGTCTTCGCATCTAAACCTAAAGATATCCGGAATAAATAAAAGCTAGAGTACTAATCTCTGTTAATTTATAAATAATTGGTTAAGCTTCAAAGATTTTTATCGATAAGCTTAGGGATTTACCGCCAATCACCATTCGCGTTTCAAGGGTTGTGGCATGAATATTGTGACGCTGTTAATAGTTTGGGTAGTAACATCTATCAGCTTATTGATTATTAGTAAGCTGCCTATAGGAGTTGAAGTAGACACGCCAAGTAAAGCCTTTTTTTCTGCGGCCATTCTTGGTATTGTCACAGCAGTAATCAGACCAATTTTACGCCTGATATTTGCAGTACCAAACTTGTTGACTTTCAACTTCCTATCTGGCATTTTCACATTTATGATTGCCGTAGTTTGTTTTAGTATTGCAGCTTGGTTAGTAGAGGGTTTTCGTTTACGTTTTGGCATCTGGAGTGCTGTACTTGGGGCTTTTGCACTCACCATCGTCAACAGCCTAATCTACAGATTATTAGGAGTTTAAATAATTACTAATAGAGCCTCCGGCACGCTACGCGAACGTAATTCGTAATTAATAAAGAATTCTAATTTTTAGTTTCTTGAGGGATGGAATAAAATTTGTTCCTAGAATTAATCCCCTCAATTTATGAGGGGAAAGATTACGAATTACGGATTATAAATTACGAATTATATCGATTACTTTTGTAGTAATTCATTATTCGTTAGTTGTTGGCGGAGTAGCTGGGGTAGCTGCTTGTTGTTGGCGCTGTTCGCGTTTTTTTCGATCAGCTGACAGCATATCTGCCATTACTATGAGTGCTTGAGCCATTTTCTCTAAATTAGCACTGTATAGTTCTAAATCCTTACTGAGTTTTTCTTCAGATAAATGTAAGCCATTAGCAATGGTTTTCAACGCTTCCAGGCGTTGCTTTTCATCCTTGACTAATTCGGGATCTGACTGTTCCAATAAAGAAAATAAACCCACTGCAAACAAGCGACTGTATTTAAAGTGCGGATTATTAGCGATCGCCTGCAACTGTGCTTGTAAGTCAGCATCTCGATCTAAATGATTGGTTTGGCTTAACCACGCAATTAAATCATTGACTGGCAAATCTTTAGCTAAGGCTTGTAACCGTTCAGCATCCTGTCGGTAGCGTTGCGGTTCTTGCTCTACACCTTGACACAGGGCATTAAAAATTGATTCTTGATCCCGTTGTGGTTCATAGCCTTGCATGAAGCGGTCAAAGGTGGTGACAACACCCAAGGCATAAATGGGATTATAGGCAAAATCGTTATTTACTGATAGTAGATGCATTTCTACCATCAATTCTTCCACCACCCGACGATAAATCGTGTTGATGGGCCGGGTGTGCAGCGAATAAAAAGTTCGCTTTGTATCAGAGACAGTACGGACGTTATTCACAAAGAAAATGTTAAGGGAGATGTGATCTTATTTTCTCGCTTAAAGGCTACTTTGCCAAGTTCAGGTTTCCGAACATTCACTTCAGCAAGTATATGGCATGAGGGGTCTGACCCATCTTTACGAAAGATTTAAATAAAAATTATCATTAAATGTGAATGTGCATCATAATTTATGAGTTTTTCGCCAAAATTAGTTGCCCTAGGTGAGTATCTAGCTGGTGAGTTTAATAATCAACAACAAGCTTTAGCAGATCCAGCCTGGTATGTTCATCTGCGTCTTTGGCAAAGACCAGTTGATTTATTTACAGCAGACAGTATTACCTTATTTGCCGAGCAAGCTAATATTGTCAACCTAGATCGTCCTTATCGGCAACGAATTATGCGGTTGAGGCCTGGTAGCTCTAATGATGCACCCCTAGAGATACAATATTATATGTTCAAAGATCCAAGTGTTTTCATTGGTGCAGGGGTTAATCCTGATTTACTCCAAACATTAACACCGGATCAATTAGATTTATTACCAGGCTGCATCCTCACAGTTACCCAAACAACCCTCACCCCCACTAGCTATAAATTTGCTACCCATCAACTTCCAGATACTTGTTGCAGCTTTACGTATCAAGGTCAAAGCATACAAGTTTCTCTAGGTTTTGCAGCCACATCAACAGAATTTCATAGCTACGATAAGGGAATTGACGCGGATACTGGAAAAGCAACCTGGGGAGCAATTTTAGGCCCGTATCGCTACACCAAGGTAAAACAGTATTAGTGGCATAACACAGCTAATTTTGTGCATCAATATAAAAGCAGCTTTAACTGGCCATGCTACGAGGGACACCTTCTAAAGCTTCCTCCTCAGTTTCAAAGATTTCAAATACTGTGTCCATCATGGTCACTTCAAATACAAGTTTTGCTTCTGGATGTACATTACAGATGCGGAAACTGCCTTTAACTTTATCAGCATCACGCATCCCAGCCACCAAAGACGTAAGACCAGAACTATCAATAAAATTTACCTGACCGAGATTCACAACTACATGGCTACTAAGTTTGGAGATACACTCTTGTAACTTCAAGCGAAATTGCCAAGCTGTGGTGATGTCTAGACGGCCTGAGGGTGTTAAGACAATCACAGTATTGCCGTCTTGGGTTGTATAAGTTGCCTGTTCTATCTGAATCACTAAGCCTCCCGGTGACACTAATCTAAATTGAGTTGGGGATTGGTGAGCCAAAAAACTCGTTTTGTAAGCAATTTTTACTTTCACATCACCGGACAAATTACCAGCGATCGCGTAAGTTGCTTGACTCACCAGTCACACAATTATCCGGTACTGACACTTGAGCTTAACAAGCTACATCAGTAAAAGTCACTTTTTCAAGTGCTTACTTTAGTAGTTTAACTCACCAAAACAATGCTGAGTACCTTTTAAGTACTGGGTGTCCAGTTGACCCAATCTTGGGGCTTTAGGAAAATTTCATACAACTCGGCTTCTGGAGTATTTGGTTCTGGTTGATACCCGTATTCCCACCGAACCAAAGGTGGTAAAGACATAAGAATAGATTCTGTCCGACCGTTGGTTTGCAGGCCAAAAATCGTACCTCTGTCATAAACCAAGTTAAATTCTACATATCTCCCCCGACGGTAAAGTTGAAAATTGCGTTGGCGATCGCCATATTCCATTTCCTGTCGCCGTTTGACAATTGGCACATAGGCGGGCAAAAATGCTTGACCACAGTCTTGTACCAACGCAAACAAATCTTCCCAACTGCGGGTTTCTGGTGCGCCCACTTGGTTGCTATAACTAGCAGCCTCACCATTGGGGTCAGGGCCGCGATATAACAGACCCTGGCCATCTTGGTAATCGAGAAACAAACCGCCAACGCCCCTAGTCTCGCCCCGATGCTTCAGGTAAAAATATTCATCACACCAGCGCTTAAACACTGGGTAATAATCTGGGTGATGTTTGTCGCAAGTTTGCTTGAATGTTTTGTGAAAATGTGCCGCATCTTCAGCAAAAGGGTAATAGGGTGTTAAATCAGCACCACCGCCAAACCACCATACAGGGCCAGCTTCAAAATAACGGTAATTCAGATGCACTGTAGGTACATAAGGATTACGTGGGTGTAATACCAAAGAAGTACCAGTAGCATAAAAACCGTGTCCGTCTGCTTCTGGGCGTTGGGCTAAAATCGACGGCGGTAAATGATCACCCCAAACTTCAGAAAAATTAACACCTGCTTGTTCAAAGATTGCCCCATCACGCAGCACCCGCGATCGCCCGCCACCTCCTTCTGGACGTTCCCAACTATCTTCTTGAAACTTACCCACACCATCGAGTTCTGTTAACCCTTGGGTAATTTCATCTTGTAGTTGTTTCATAAACCGACTGATCCTCGCCTGAGAGTCATTACCAGGCAAAGACTTTGATGATGCTTCTACAGTCGGTGTTTGCGAGTTAGTCAACATAGATTCCCGGACCTAAATTACAATTTTCAAAAAGCCACAAATTTGCCATTTTATCCATTTGTGGGCAATATGAGCCGATAATTTGGCTTAATCTGCCCAATCTGCTTTTCTCTTACTTATTGAGGATTTACACAATTGCTGGGCATAACTAAAGTTATTTTCCCTCAAATGCGTATAGGCTTGTATATTGACTGAGTTTTTTTTGTACTTCTTGATGGAAACATTCTGGTGACATTACCAGACTCTGGTTAACTAGTCTACAAGCACTACCAGAGTTACCAGCAAGTGCGTAGCTAGGAGGATTAGGCAAATGCGAGGTTGGTTATCCAAATTCATCCACCGCAAGCGTCGTCGATTTTGTGCTTCTTTGGTAAGGACGTATCGAGAAATTAGTTCGGCTTCTGTAGATGAATTATGGCTCAAGGTGGTTGACTTAACAGATGTTTCCTGGCATCCACTGCTCAAAAGTACCAACGTCCCCTACGGATTAGTACCTAAACCCGGATTAATTTACCAAGCGGTCACACGCTTTTCACCCATACCCATCCGCATTTTTGTGGAGCGTGTTAATCCTAACGAAATGTTAAGTATCCGGATATTAGCAATTCCTGGACTCGAAGAACGAGTGACCTACAAAGTAGAGTCTACAGTTTGTGGTACCTGTTTATCTTATTCCGTCACTTTACGGGGTTGGTTATCGCCTTTAATTTGGTCATTATCGCGCCCATATGCAGATCGTGTCGCGCGTTCCCTAGTTGATGCTGTAGAACAGGCCGCGTTACCAGGGGTATCAGGTAAGAAAAAATCCCTCAACGATAGTTGTTTTGATTTTTAGAACAGAGGCAATAGGGAAAATTTTGGTCATAGCCAGAAGTATCTCCTCACATCTTGCACCAAGAAAAATCGATGTAATTTTATTACTTAGTAAAAGAGCGAAAGCCCTGATTTAGCCACAAAATCCTATAAAAGTGAGGTGTGTTTATCGTGCATCTTTTTACTTTACCTGGGGTTGTACGTAAAGGTGCAAGATATGAGTCTCCCCCCTGCGCCCTGCACCCTGCCCCCCTGCCTCTTCTCTCTACTCCCCAAAGAAAGTTAAGATCGTAAGTAGAACATAATAAAATTTTCTTAAATTTTGTTACTACGGTAACAGTGAACACAATATGTACGATGTCCTCGATGCCCGCTCTGTCTTAGAAGTGTTGCGACCAGTGCAAGACCCAGAACTCCGTAAGAGTTTGGTAGAACTGAATATGATTCGCAACGTCAAAATTGATCAAGGTAAGGTGAACTTTACTTTGGTCTTGACTACACCTGCTTGTCCTTTACGTGAATTTATCGTTGAAGATTGTGAGAAAGCTGTTAAAAAGCTACCTGGAGTTACAGAGGTAAGCATAGAAGTAACAGCGGAAACACCACAGCAAAAAAGCTTGCCCGATCGCAGTGGCATTACTGGTGTAAAAAATATTCTGGCTGTTTCCAGCGGCAAGGGGGGTGTAGGTAAAAGTACGGTGGCAGTGAATGTAGCCGTAGCTTTAGCGAAAACTGGGGCGAAAGTCGGATTACTGGATGCCGATATTTATGGGCCCAATGATCCCACCATGCTGGGTTTAGCTGATGCTCAAATTGTGGTGCGTTCCACAGAACAAGGTGAAGTTTTAGAACCTGCCTTTAATCATGGTGTCAAATTAGTCTCAATGGGCTTTTTGATTGACCGAGATCAGCCAGTGATTTGGCGGGGGCCCATGCTCAATGGTGTGATTCGCCAGTTTCTCTATCAGGTGGACTGGGGAGAGCTAGATTATTTAATTGTGGATATGCCACCGGGAACAGGCGATGCTCAGTTAACTTTAACTCAGGCAGTACCCATGTCTGGGGCAGTAATTGTGACTACACCGCAAACAGTAGCATTGTTAGATTCACGCAAGGGACTGAAAATGTTCCAGCAGCTGAACGTACCTGTTTTGGGAATAGTAGAAAACATGAGTTACTTTATTCCCCCGGATATGCCAGATAAACAGTATGACATCTTTGGTTCTGGTGGTGGTTCCAAGACAGCATCAGAGTTGGGAGTGCCTTTACTCGGTTGTATCCCCCTGGAAATTGCTACGAGATTTGGCGGTGATAGCGGTGTGCCTATAGTTGTGGCTGATCCCGATTCAGCTTCGGCAAAAGCACTAACTGCGATCGCTCTCAACATCGCAGGTAAGGTATCAGTTGCTGCCCTGACATAATAAATTTTGAATTTTTGTCTGATTCCTAGGCCATAACCTAGGAATACAGATTATTAATATAGTCAAGCTGTAGTCATTAAAATTAACCTCAAATAGCTAAAGTCTAAAATTACACGTCACACAATGTTATTAAAACGTTCAGTCCCCAAAAGTCGCAGGCAGTATTGGTTCAAGCCTTGGCAACAAATGGATTGGCTACTATTTTTTCTGACTTTTGGTGTCAGTATGTTTGGTGGCCTGATGATCTTCAGTACGGAACTCACACAACCGGTTGCTGACTGGTGGTGGCACTGGTTGATGGCTGGTATTGGCGTTGTCCTCTCGCTGCTGATAGCACGTAGTCGGTATGAAAATTTAATTCAATGGCATTGGTTCACATACGCACTGACCAACCTCAGCCTCATTGCTGTGATGATCATTGGTACTAGCGCCAAAGGCGCACAGCGATGGATTACTATTGGTAGCTTTAATGTGCAACCATCGGAATTTGCCAAAGTGGGCATAATTATCACCTTGGCGGCTGTATTACACAAACGCACAGCTTCCACCCTGCCAAATGTGTTTCGCGCGTTGGCTGTTACGGCTCTTCCTTGGGCATTGATCTTTTTACAGCCAGATTTGGCCACATCCTTGGTATTTGGTGCCATCGTCTTAGGAATGCTGTACTGGGCAAATGCTAATCCAGGCTGGCTCATATTGATGATTTCACCAGTAATTTCCGCCATTCTCTTTAGTATCACTTGGCCTTTATCTGAACCAATAGTTTTATTTGATGAACTATCTTTGAGTGTTTTAGGGTTAGTTTGGATAGTTGCTATGGGGATTATTGGTTGGTTAACTCTCCCTGGGCGGAAATTTGCCCTGAATGGTATTGGTGCATCGGCTCTTAACCTTTTAGGTGGCGAATTAGGAGTTTTTGCCTGGAACCATATATTGAGAGATTATCAAAAAGACCGCCTCACGGTATTTCTCAAACCGGGATACGATATCTTGGGTGTGGGCTATCACCAGCATCAGTCTCGTATAGCCATTGGTGCTGGGGAAATTTGGGGATGGGGTTTGTTTAAAGGCCCGATGACCCAACTAAATTTTGTGCCTGAACAGCATACAGACTTCATTTTCTCCGCCGTGGGCGAAGAATTTGGTTTTGTTGGTTGTTTGGTCGTGCTATTGACTTTCTGCTTGATTTGCTTTCGTTTGTTGCGAATAGCTCAAACTGCTAAAGATAATTTTGGCTCATTGTTGGCCATTGGTGTTTTATCAATGATCGTGTTTCAGTTACTTGTGAACGTGGGGATGACAGTGGGTTTAGCCCCTGTAGCTGGTATTCCCCTACCTTGGATGAGTTACGGGCGTTCAGCTATGCTGACTAATTTCCTGGCGTTAGGAATAGTAGAATCGGTAGCAAATTTTCGGCAACGACAAAAGCACTATTATTGAGTCAAAGCTAAAGTGGTAAAGAACCCTAGACTTTTGATTAGGGATTAATGATAAGTATTAAGCTATTAACAGTAAACCAGCGAGGCTAAACATGATGATTCTGCCTGGAGCAACAGTTCGCGTTAAAAATCCCGCAGATACCTATTATCGCTCCGAAGGACTTGTACAACGCGTGAGTGATGGCAAGGTAGCTGTATTATTTGAAGGCGGTAACTGGGATAAATTAATTACCTTTCGCCTGTCAGAGTTGGAAGCTGTAGAACTGACAGCCGGACGCAAAAAAGGAAAATAGATTAGTCATCAGTCATGAGTATCAAGACTAATGACTAAGAAATAGTGACTCAGAACTCATAACTACGATGCGCCTACCTTTACCACAGTTTGCCACAGGCGATCGCCACCCTAACCACATTGCGGAGGTGATCGAGACTACTTCTACGGAATTTTTGGCCCAGTGCTTGGAACCCGAAGACTTGAGTTTCCCCCCCATGCCACCTTTTGGTAGTTGGGTCTGTTCTGTCGATGAAGAGTCAGGCAATCAAATTTATGCTGTGGTGTACTATGCCACGACCATGCCCATAGATTCTGTACACAGGGCCGTGGCTTTGGGATTGTCATTACAAGATTTACGCGAAGAACAACCCCAAATATTTGCCATGCTCAAAACGGAATTTCGGGCTGCCATCGTGGGATTTGAGCAACCGTCCCATACTCTAGGCTATAACCAAGGAATATATCAGTATCTACCACCCCGTCCACCGCAAATCCATCAGGCTGTTTATCGATGTGAACCAGAGGCAATCATCAAATTCACTGAAGGATTAGATTTTTTGCGGACACTACTTTCTGTAAATGGGGCGCCAGTGGAGTCATTAGCCGCAGCAGCTATCCGTAATGTCTACCAGTTACGCAAAACTGACCGACAATGGCTAATTCAAGCTGGACGCACCCTCAGCTTGTTGTTGAAAGACGACTACGATCGCTTGCGGTTTATATTGAGTCAAATCCATCCTTAGGTAGTTAGTTCTTGCACAATTACCTAAGTAGTGTAAATACAGCTTTTGCATTTTTTGTCAGGGTGGCTTTTACATTTATTGCTCGTGGTTTAGTTGATTGCCTCCAAGGTAATCACAGCTTCACCGTCGCCCCTTAAAGTCCAACCTATGGAACTCATTTTACAAGTTCTTGCTTGGGAACCAACTTCTCAAGTTCTTGGCAAGGAACCAATTGTCACCTTTGCTGTGTTGCTGTTGGTTATTTTCGTTGTACCCATCCTGTTTGAGCGACTGAGACTACCAGGATTAGTGGGTTTGGTCTTTGCTGGGGTAGTACTGGGCCCATCAGGCTGGAATCTATTAGATACAGAATCGCCACTAATTAGCCTGCTATCCGATATTGGCTTAGTTTATTTGGTGTTTGTAGCAGGTTTAGAAGTTGAAATCAAGCATTTTCACCGCCAGAGAAAACGCTCCTGGGGATTTGGTAGCTTGACATTTATTCTTCCCCTGATTGTTGGCACCTTAATAGGAAAGTTTTTTGACTTTGGCTGGAATACTTCAATTTTAATTGGCTCTTTGTTAGCTTCCTATACTCTTTTGGCATATCCCATTATCAGTCGTCTGGGAGTAGTCAATAATGAAGCTGTCACCGTTAGTCTAGGAGCGGCAATTTTTACCAATCTGAGCGCCCTGTTAGTATTAGCTGTTTGTGTAGCCACACCTCAGGATGAAGCATTTAGTGGGACTGGGCTACTCAGTTTATTAACTTGGTTAAGTATTTACTCCATCATCATTTTGGTAGGATTTGATTGGGCGGGTAAAGAATTTTTTCGGCGTTCGGGGGATGACGAAGGCAACAAATTTTTATTTGTGTTACTGACCGTTTTTCTGGCTGTGGTGGGTGCTCAATTCATGGAAATCGACAAAATTTTTGGCGCTTTCCTAGCAGGTTTAGCAGTTAATGAAGCCGTGGGTGAAGGGCCAGTTAAAGAAAAAGTGGTATTTGTGGGCAGCGTCTTATTTATTCCCATTTTCTTTGTTAACTTTGGCTTAATTATTGATGTACCTGCTTTGATTACCAGCATTACCACCCTCCAGTTAACGTTGTTGATTGTAGTTGGTTTAATTGCCAGTAAATTCATCGCCGCATTCTTGGCAAAACTAGTTTATCGCTACAACTGGCAGGAAATGCTGACTATGTGGTCGCTATCGATACCCCAAGTAGGTACAACTTTAGCCGCCGCTTTAGTGGGATATCAAGCTGGGTTACTGCCAATACAAGTATTAAACAGTATCTTTGTTTTAATGCTTGTCACCTCAATCGTAGGGCCATTAATTACCAGTCGCATAGCTGTGGCTTTGACTTCTACACCAGTAACAGAAGTAGCCACCCCAAATTTATCTGATCAGAACACCGCAACCAAACAAAGTTCTTGGACGATAGTTGTACCTATTTACAATCCGCAAACTCAGCAGTATTTAATGGAAATGGCGGCTTTATTAGCACAGCAAGCACATGGCCGCATTGTACCGCTAGCGATCGCTACTGCGGCTGCTCATATGGATGCACCACAGTTAGAAGCTTCTCTGCGCCGAAGTGAGCGGTTATTGGCTAAAGCCACAGCCCAAAGTCGCGTACTGGGAGTAGAAGCAGAACCATTACTGCGAATTGATGATGCTTTTGCTCCAGGAATTAGCAGGGCGGCTCGTGAACAAAAGGCAGGTTTGATTGTCATGGGTTGGGGAAAACGCACTGGTTTAAGAGCGCGTTTATTTGGCAATGTGATTGATAACGTATTGTGGACAGCTCATTGTCCAGTGGCGGTGACACGTCTGATGGACTCACCGAAAAAATTTCAACGTATTTTAGTACCATTGGAAAATTTAACAGCATCAACACTGCAACCCGTACAATTTGCCCAAATGTTGGCAGAAGCCAATCAAGCCCAAGTGACGGTGCTGAATGTGTGCGATCGCCGCACTAGTTCGAGTAAAATCGCAGCCAGGCGATCGCATCTCACCCGATTGGTATCTAATTTAGCTGTGTCCAATCCCCCAGAAATTCAAATCATCGCTCATGAAAATGTGGCCCAGGCAATTCTCCAGGCAGCACGATTATATGATTTAGTGGTGTTACCTTTTACACGTAATCGCACAAATCCTAGTGGGTTAACTATTAGCGATGTCACAACTCAGTTAGCAGGACAACTCACTTGCTCTATTGTCATGCTCGGTGAACCGCAACACACCCAAACAGGCATGATCCTAACGGGTATTTCCCCCACTACAGCTGTTGTTTAATTTTTGGAATTTCCTGGGAAAAATATCATGCTCTCAGAACGATTTACCGCAGCGTTGAAATATGCTACCCAACTCCATCAACAACAGGTACGGAAAGGTTCAGGGGTTCCCTACATCGCCCACTTGTTAGGTGCTGCTAGTATTGCTTTAGAATATGGTGCCAACGAAGATGAAGCGATCGCCGCTTTACTTCATGATGCCATTGAAGACCAAGGAGGGGCTGCCACACGGACAGAAATTCGTCGCCGTTTTGGAGAAAATGTCACAGCCATTGTTGATGGTTGTACTGATGCCGACACCATACCTAAACCCCCTTGGCGACAACGCAAAGAGACATATATTGCCCACATTGCCACCGCCTCCCCCTCAGTGTTACTGGTATCAGCAGCAGATAAACTTTACAACGCCCAATCAATTCTCAAAGATTATCGTTTGCTGGGTGAAACACTTTGGCAACGCTTTCAAGGCGGTAGAGAAGGGACGCTGTGGTATTATCGCGCCCTAGTAGATGCTTTTAGCAACAGGGGAAGCACACCGCTAGTGGCAGAATTAGCACGAGTAGTTACAGAAATTGAGTTACTGACATCTAATAAAAAATGAAGGCTGAAGGCTGAAAAAATTCATACTTCATACTTCATATTTTTTGATGCCAAATTGTAACTAGAAGAACAGTATTTTCTGGGCTAGCGGAACATACTACTGACTGAAGTATCTTCGTGGATGCGCCAGATGGTTTCCCCTAACAGATTAGCGACCGAAAGAACCACTAATTGAGGAAAGCGATCGCGTTCTGGTATGGGAATCGTATTAGTGACAATGACTTCTTCAAACCAGCCACTGGACAAACGTTCCTTCGCGGGAGGAGAGAAAACGGCATGAGTTGCACAGGCATATACCTGACTGGCTCCTTCCTCACGTAGCAAGCGTGCGCCTTCAGTAATTGTGCCACCTGTATCAATCATGTCATCCACCAAAATTGCCGTTTTGCCTTTAACATCACCGATGACATTCAAGACTTCAGCAACATTGTGAGCCTGACGACGTTTATCAATAATGGCCAACGGCGCATCATTCAGTTTTTTCGCAAAGGCTCTAGCTCTGGCAACACCGCCGACATCGGGAGAAACCACCACAATATCAGACAGTTGTTTACTGGCCAAATAATCTAAAATTACTGGTGAACCGTAAACATGGTCAAACGGTATATCGAAATAGCCTTGAATTTGCGCCGAGTGCAAATCCATAGCCAGAACGCGGCTAGCTCCGGCTTTAGTAATCAGGTTAGCTACTAATTTGGCAGTAATTGACTCTCGCCCTGCCGTTTTGCGATCAGCGCGAGCATAGCCATAATAAGGAATGACTGCGGTTATCTGTCGTGCAGAAGCCCGACGACAGGCATCAACCATAATCATCAATTCCATCAAATGGTCATTGACAGGTTGACAAGTAGGCTGGATGAGATAAACATCACAACCTCTAATAGACTCTTGAATTTGAACGTATAGTTCTCCATCTGCGAATCTTTTGCGAATCATTGGCCCCAAGTCCATGCCCAGATAACGAGCAACTTCTTGAGACAGTTGGACATTGGCAGAGCCAGAAAATAGCCGCAGGCGATGATTTTCAGTCAATCCCGTGGCTGCTGGTTGCACCTTTAAACTTGCAGAACTAAGCACAGCAGACCCTCGATGTGCATTCATGGCAATAGTATCATTAGATAATTAGCAGATTTAACTGAAATAGCCTAAAAAAACATCTGTAAGTTTTCTTCAAGCTTTCATAAAAACTTTAAACATTTCTCAATATGATCATTTGTAAGTCATCTTTTAGTCCCTGTGGTAGAAAAACCATTAAATTGATAACTGAACTGAAATCAAGTCTGTGAGCTAGCCTCATAGTTAAGTGGATTTAAGTAATCAAAAGCTCGTAAATTTTGGTGGGATAGAGGATTGCAGGCATCTGTTTTATTTATAACTGCAAGTCAGCCATTCATGGTTTAATTCATATTTACTGGGAGTGAGAAAGTACAAACACTCATGAATAAATTCTTCATGGACAGTTGAATCTCGGCTGTATATTCTATGATACTAGCTGCAAAATTATAAACTAACCGACTAGGTTTTTGATAGTGAATTACATAAAAAATTCTCAGATGTGGCAAATTGAGCTGGCGTGAGATGATATAGCTCAGGGTATACAGTAGTGCTAGATGTTGGCGTTGATGTTGATATGGAGACTGCTCTTGACGCAAATCGCCCCAAAAAAGGTTGAAATTAATCGTCCGTAGGCAGTTGGTTTTGTTGACCGTATATTCCGGCAATTTCTCACACATACTTACGGATGGCAGATTGGAAAAATAGAGTTAAATAATTCTTTGAAGACTTAATTAGCACGTACTATTACGGTAGTTCTGATTTTCTCTGCCCAAACTTATTCTTGGTAAGTTGCTTCCTACCCAGTTGCTATTATATTAAATTAATTAATCATGCAAGCACCCATTACAGTTGGTTCTATCCTGCAAAACCGTTACCGCATAATTCAAATTCTTGGACAAGGGGGATTTGGTCGAACCTATTTGGCAGAAGATCAACGGCGCTTTAACGAACTTTGTGCCATTAAAGAATTGATTCCCTCGACGGCAGCTGACACTTGGGAGAAGGCACAAGAACTATTCCAGCGAGAGGCTTCAATTTTATATCAAATCGAGCATTCTCAAGTACCGCAGTTTCGGGAAAGATTTGAGCAAGACCACCGCTTATTTTTAGTGCAGGATTATGTTGCAGGTCAAAATTACCGTACTTTGTTAGGCGATCGCCTAGCTATTGGTGAAACTTTCACCGAAGCAGAAGTATTGCAGTTGATTCGCTCTTTGCTGCCAGTGTTAGAGCATATTCATAGTCGGGGAATTATTCACCGGGATATCTCACCAGAAAATATTATTTTACGCAATAGCGATACTAAGCCAGTGTTAATTGACTTTGGAGTAGTGAAGGAATTAGCAACACGGCTACAATCCCCAGATAGTAAAGAACCAATTACCACTGTGGGCAAATTAGGCTATGCTCCCAGTGAACAAATGCAAGCCGGACATGCTTATCCTAATAGTGACTTGTATGCCCTAGCTGTGACAGGGATCGTATTGTTGACGGGTAAAGAACCACCTGATTTATTTGATGACACCCAACTAACTTGGAATTGGCAAAGATGGGTCAGAGTAAATCCCCAATTTGCCCATGTTTTAAATCGGATGTTAAATCATCTACCGAGCGATCGCTATGCTAGTGCTGCTGATGTCGCTCAAGCATTGCAAGCTATGGACCAACCCAGTATACCAACTCCCCAAGTCTCCAATATCCAAACAATTGCCGTGGGTCGTCGTCCAGATCCAGTATCACCCCCAGGTTCACCCCATAAACCTGATCCTGTAATTCCCCCTATTCGCTCTAACTCAGTTTTAGATAATCCATTAGCACTGGGGGCTATTGGTAGCGCCGTCGTGATTTTAGCAGGAGTTGGTTCTTGGGCATTAGTAAGTTCTATTCGTAATCAATCAGATACAGCATCAGACCAAACACCACAAAATTTTCCTTCTCCAGTGGTGACTGGTGGGGAAACATTTTCTCCTACGCCTGAACCTACACCTACACCTACTGTTGATCAACCAGATGAACCAGTCATCTTGAGTAGACGCTTGACATTTGGCCCCACTAACAGCACCGTTGTGGATGATACTATCAAAGCCAATCAAATCATCCAGTACAGCTTTTCTGGGCAAGTAGGAGACACATTAACGGCATTCATGGAGCAAGGAAATGGCGTTTTATTAACAGTCTTAGATGCCAATCAACAACCGATTGATCCTAATGCCCAGCAAGTAACGACCTATGAAGGAATATTGCCGGATACTGGTAGATATATAATTCAGTTAACTCTGGTTCCAGAAATTACTGACAGCGATTACAGCCTCAATGTAGCATTAGAAACTTCTGTCATCCCCACACCAACACCGACAGAAACGCCCATAGAAACGCCGACACCCACCCAAACCCCAATTCCCATTCCTGTTCCCATCCCCACGGAAACACCTACACCCACAACACCTACTCAAACCCCAATTCCCACCCCTACACCACCACCAATACCTCAACCCGACTTTGACGGAGTAAATAACACCCCTACTGATAGCACACCACAACTTTGACAGAAAATAATGGGATACAAGCCCCGTCCTTCTAGCTTTGTTTTATATGATACTTTGACCGAGCGAGCAGCAGTTTAATAGCGATCGCAATCGCCACAAGTCTTATTCCTTCATTGAGACATAAAACTTGCTTATGGTTGCAGTGTTATGGCTCTTTACGGGTATGGTTTAGCTACCCTTGATCGGCTGGTTCTACACCCTGTACCATGAACTCATCTTTGGTCAAATCAAACAACAAACAGCATGGATGCCACCCACAAAGCCCAGGTAATCGCTAACGAAAAAAAACTCCTCTCAGCGATGAAAACCAATAATGTGGAACTTTTGGATCAACTGCTTCACGATGAGCTTCTGTTTAACGGGCCTAGTGGCGAAACAGCAACCAAAGCGATGGATCTAAAAAATTACCATTCGGGAAACATCAACCTGCATACAGTTGAATCAAGCGATCTGATGCTAAACACGGTTGCAGACGACGTTGTTGTTGCTGTCACAGTAGAGATCAAAGGAAACTATTTAGGGCAAGAAATTGATGGCAAATTCCGCTATCTCAGGGTTTGGAAGCTATTTGAAAACAACTGGAAAGTGATTGCAGGAAGCGTGGTTACGTTAAGCACCAACAACTGAAAAATTAATACTGAAGACTTAATAATGATAATCAAATAAATGTGTGGGGAAGATATGGCTGAAACTCTTTACTGGTAACTCTTTCAGCCATAGCGTAAGTGCTGCACAATTGTTACAAAAACCCCTTTTACAGGTGGAGCAACAAGTTTCTCACAAGAGAGGTAAAGCTGATTTACCTTAGCTACCAGTCTGTTGCTGTTGTCCATATAGCTGCCTTCCTGACTCTAGTTGAGAGGCAATCTGCTGCTGGCTGTCAATGAATGTGTACTGTTCGTTAAAGCTACTCCTAGGACGCTCTCCAATAATGTAGTGGCGTACTGGCATATCTGGAGCATTGATGACAATGCGATCAGACACACGTACTGCTGCCTGTGGCGCATTTGGATTTTCCTCTTCAAGTCGAGAAACCACCCACAGTTGGTTGTTGACCGTATAGATATCTTGAATTTCAAGATTGTAACCACCAGAGGGTACCTCTGCTTCAACCGTTATCGTACGCTCCTGACGCTCTGCTCCGGGTACATCAACATCAATGAAAGGAACTTTAATGGTTTCCTCTTCCTGTACCACAACGACTTTAGGCACTGTGACTGTGCGCTCCGTTACTCCAACGTTTACATCAGGTCCTTGAATATCGTACTCTGGTAACCTTCCAGGCTCTACTTCTATATCAGGTAAGCGAGCTGCTTGTTCTTGTTCTACTCGGCAGGATGTCAGAGGAACAAAAAGCAGAATTAGTGATAAAGGGAGGATTTTTTGTAAGGTGAAACGTTGTGATCGCATAAGTTTTAAGATTTAAACGACAAAAGAAAGCTATTGGATCAATGACAATCAATCTGCCGTTCTGGTCAAACAATTCATTTTTTTTCATTATTGCGAAAAAAATAACAGCATAAATCCACCCAGATATAGAAATATAATCAGAAAACTTTCAAAACCAATATTTACAATGCCGCGCTTTTGCCGTCGCAGTAAACCTAGCAGTAAAATCCTAGTTAACAAGATAGTTAAGGAATAGTTAAGGAGATAATAAAAATCTGACGCTGCATTCTGGGGGACAAGAAAGAAAATACTTCCTGATGTCCCATTTCCCCCTCCCTAATTTCCAGAGTTGACACCAGGGACGATACTATGGGAGAGTAGCTCGTTTTGCTTTCCGAGGGTACTATCTCGTGCTATCTACACTACGTGCTGATTTTCGCATCATATTTGAACGTGACCCGGCGGCCCGAAACTGGTTGGAGGTCTTGTTTTGTTACCCAGGTTTGCAAGCCCTGCTATTCCATCGGCTGGCTCACTGGCTGCATCATGTTGGTCTTCCCTTTATCCCCCGCTTAATTTCTCACACAGCTAGGTTTTTGACAGGAATAGAAATCCACCCAGGTGCAACTATTGGGCAGGGTGTATTTATTGACCACGGCATGGGTGTGGTAATTGGTGAAACTGCGATCGTGGGGGATTATGCCCTGATTTATCAAGGTGTTACCCTTGGCGGAACTGGTAAGGAAACCGGCAAGCGCCATCCCACTGTGGGTGAAAATGTTGTAGTTGGTGCTGGTGCTAAAGTGCTGGGCAATATTCAAATTGGTAATAATGTTCGCATTGGTGCTGGTTCAGTTGTTTTGCGGGATGTGCCTTCTGATTGCACAGTGGTAGGCGTACCTGGTCGCATTGTCTATCGTTCTGGAGCGCGAGTAGGCCCCCTAGAACACAACAACTTACCCGATTCAGAAGCTGAAGTCATTCGCGCCTTAGTTGATCGCATTGAATCTCTAGAACAACAAATAGAAAGTATTCAGCAGCAGCAATCTTCTACAAAGTCCCAAGTTTTGTCCGTATCTTTAATCTCTCACGAAGGCGAATTACCGAAGGATATTCCCCTGTGTAGCCTCAGAGATAAGGCAATCCAGCAATTTTTAGACGGAGCAGGGATTTAGTAGAGAGTGGTAAGGAGGGAGATGAGAGGAATGAAAAACAAGGATGTTGATACTCAACGAAAGCCTTTCTCCCCTGCCCCCTGCCCCCCTGCCTCTTCTTCCCAGTCCCCAATGCCTACGGATTAATTTCCTGGCTACACCACTCTTGCTGCTCATCGCGGCTGTAAATTCGGCGGTTTTGGGGTTCACCGCGCAATTCTAAGTAATCTACTTGCACTGGATCGAGTAGGAGTAAACAAAAATTCGCTACTGGCTGACTGGGATCTGGTGGTGCTGGCTCAAAGGCTGCTGGTTCATCAACTCTCGGTTTACTGGGATGGGGCCAAGCAAATTGTAATCGGGCGGCATCACTCAGTTCTTGCCACATGTTGGCGCGGGCTGGCTGTAGCATAGGTTGAAATTCATTATCTCCTACTAAAGTTAAGCTGCCAGAAATGCGAAATTGTTCTCGCGTGTTGGGAAAGTACCAGCAAATTTCTGCCCAAGGTTGCCATTGGATTTGGTCAACTTTATCACTACGACTATCAGTAATAAATTTTAGCTGGTTAGTATCTTCTAGAAAGCCACGGAAGACTACTGTCCGATTTGCAGGGCGGCCGTTTTCCTTGACTGTTGCTAACTGTAAATAACGGGCATATACAAGACTACGGTTGCGATGAAGGGCATGGGCGATCGCGCTTCGCCAAGGAGCAATGGACATGATTTTAATTGCCTACCAAAGTAAAATTTGCTGCTTCATTTCTATAATATCTAGATAATCACACGCAAAAGCTTTTCTTAATAGGGGATGCGGAATAAATTGATCATATTTTTGCAGTTCTGGGGCTTCTGCGGAACTAACTAAATCTTCTGCACTAATTCTTTGTTCACACAATGAAACCAATTCTGGTTGCAAATCTTTAAATCTATCTTTACCTAGTTTGATTGTCAAATAATAAGGATTCACTCCACCAATACTGTTAATTTCTAATGATTCTCGGCAAAATGAGTTAAGCAATCTTTCTAAAGTCCGGTAAGCTACTGTACCCATCCAAGGAAAAATACAGCATTTACCTTTTTCTAATTGCAAAATATTTTGTTTATCTAGTCCAGCATTTTTGACTATTTGCCGAGCTGTTTGTAAACGTTTTTGAGCATTCTTTTGTAAATAGTTGTATTCTACATCTTCTAGTATAACCTGCCGCATTTTTTGCAAAACTCTTATATGAATACTTCCACTACCACCACGCCAATAAATCGTAGCTTTACCTGATACCTGCTTGGCTAAAATTACCTTTTTCTTAAAGTCAACTTCTAAAACTTCCCAAGTTCTTCCTGCTAAGGCGAATTGATTACCCACAGGCGGCGGTAAAGCAATACTACCAATTTCTGTTGTCCCTTGCTTGACTGTATATTCTTGATTGTCAGCAAAGACGGCATAAAACTGAAATTTACCGACTATTTTTTCTCCTGCCAAACCAATGATTAATTTACCTTTTTCAGTTTGCTGTATATGCTCAATATCAATTAAATAGCGGAGTAATAATTTAAAATCGGCTGGGGAAATAGCCGCAAATGGTGGCAGATTGAAAATTTGTTTAGCTAAGGCAGCCGGTGTCATTTCTCCGGTGGCTACCAAAATACTCATTGTTTGATGATATAGCAAACTTAAGGGATATTTAACAGGTTTAATCGGTTCAATCCAACGTTCTTCTATATAAAGTTGAATAATGGCAATACACTGTAAAAGTTGCCAGGGAATTTGTTCTGGTAGTGGTGCTTCAGATAAGGGTTGATTTTCGGCACAAACAAAGCGCATGTCAGCGGCTTCACCTCTTCTGCCACTACGCCCTAAGCGTTGTAAAAAGCTAGCTACAGATAACGGTGATTCTAACTGAATAACTCGCTCTAAATGACCAATATCTACGCCTAATTCTAAAGTTAGAGTAGCAGCAGTAACCGCAGGATGATTAGGTTCACGCATAGCATTTTCCGCAGCTTGGCGTAAGCTAGCAGATATACTTCCATGATGGACGTGATAAATATCTGGTGATGCTTGTTCTGTGGCAATTCGTCGCAACGATGCAATAATTGATTCAGTTTGGGTGCGGTTGTTAGCAAAAATTAAGCATTTACGAGAATTACTGAGATTAAAAATATATTTTTCGTAATCTGTCGCCTCTAATTCGTCAATTTCATTATTAATATAAAAGTGTTCTACTGCTAGCTTAATTTGGCGTTTTGCGGCTGTGATATTGGGAGTAATTACTGGCTTATCAGTTCCCGAACGCAACCATTCTTCAGCCATTGAGTAATCACCCAAAGTAGCAGATAAACCAATGCGCCGGGGTTGGGTTTGTGTCAAGTTGGCTAAACGCTGCAATTGACAAATAATCTGACAACCACGTTCAGAACCCATAAAGGCATGAATTTCATCGATGATGACAAATCGTAAATCACCAAATAAACGCATTAAATCATGATGCTTATTAATTAACAAGCTTTCTAAAGATTCTGGCGTAATTTGCAGAATACCTTGGGGATTTTTTAAAAGTTTATTTTTACGACTTTGTGCCACATCACCATGCCAGTGATATACGGGGATGTCTGCCGATTTCAATAAATCATTCAGGCGGGCAAATTGGTCATTAATTAAGGCTTTAATAGGGCCAATATATAATGCCCCAATAGTACTAGCAGGTTGTTCGTGTAATAAAGTCAAAACTGGTAAAAATGCTGCTTCTGTTTTCCCCGCAGCAGTCGCAGCCGCCACCAGCAAATGAGCATCAGTGTCGAATATCACTTCACACGCTGCTAATTGTACTGGGCGTAATTCACTCCAGTTATTTTGATAAATGTATTCTTGGATGAAGGGTGCAAGTTTAGAAAAGCTCAATTCAAAAACTTCTCCACGCAACGCACAAATATTTCTACACCCATTGCCAAGGCAGTTTCATCAAAATCAAATCGGGGATGATGATGAGGATAGGCTAAATCTTTGGCGGGGTTGGCAGAACCTAAGAAAAAGTAACAACCAGGAACTTCTTGTAAGAAGAATGACATATCTTCGCCGCCCATTGTTTGGCATTCTGGCACAATACCTATGGGGGTTTCTATGACTTCTTCCGCTACTGATTTTACTAGTTCTGCCATGCCAGCATCATTGATCACTGGAGGATAAAGGCTCCAATAATTTAAGTCATAATTTGCACCATGACTTTGGCAAACTCCGGCAATGATTTGCTCGACTCGCTGGTTAAAGAATCCTTGAAAATCTGGGTTGAAATACCTGATAGTACCACTTAGACGGGCAGTATCAGCAATCACGTTTAGCTTTGTGCCGGCATGAAGTTCACCGACTGTAACCACAGCTGAATCAATGGGGTTGACGTTACGCGCCACAATGGTTTGTAGTGCATTCACAACTTGGGCAGCCACTACAATAGAATCAACGGTTTGATGAGGCATGGCACCGTGTCCACCTTTACCGAAGATGGTGCATTTAAAGCACTCTACAGATGCCATTAATGCCCCAGCACGAACGCCGACTGTCCCCAAGGGTAAGTTATTCCACAAATGTAATCCGATAATGGCATCGACATCTGGGTTTTTGAGTACCCCGGCGGTAATCATAGGTTTTGCGCCGCCTGGCCCTTCTTCTGCTGGCTGGAAAATCATTTTCACCGTACCGCCAAAGTCATGGCGATGCTGATGAAGATAATAAGCTGTACCAAGAGCGATCGCAGTATGTCCATCATGTCCACAAGCGTGCATTACGCCGTCATGTTGCGATTTATAGGGAACTTCGTTAAGTTCTTGAATGGGCAAAGCATCCATATCTGCCCGAATTGCTAATACTTTGTCAGAACCGGGTTTTTCACCCTTGATAATGGCAACAATACCAGTCTCGGCTATCCCAGTTTGATGCTCAATGCCCCATGCTTGCAACTGGCGCGTGATCAATTCAGCAGTGAGTTTCTCTTGAAAACCCAACTCTGGTTTTTGATGCAGTCGCCGCCGCCATTCTACCAATTGCGGTTGCAATGTGCGAATTGAAAGTCGAATACGAGATAGATCGACAGACGAGTTGGGAAAGGTGGAAACCATGATGAAGACAAGCTAGTTAGGAATGTGGATTTAATAAGATACAGAACCTCACCCCCAACCCCTCTCCTTACCAAGGAGAGGGGAGACTATGACGCAAGTCAAAGGCGGGGTGAGGTCAAAAACTAGACTTGCATGTTATTTAATTCATATTCCTTAAGTAAAGCTAAATTAGGCAGCTAACTTAGAGTATTTTTACAGTCTAATCGTTCTGAAAATGTTCAGCTTGCATAGTTAAATGTCATCGGCGCTCATCTGCGGTTATTCTTTCCCAATCGAGATTTGATGCTACTTGGGCGAGTTTATCCAAATCTTCGGGATTATCTAAATAAGGCAAACAACCTAAAACTGGTGTATTTGTCAGTGATTGAATTAAATCTGATGGTGTCCAATCGGCTATTTCGGCATCTGTACGGGGTTGAACACAGTTGAGAACTATACCTTTGAGATTCACTTTTGTTTGCCTAGCCAATGCCACATTAGCCACTGCTTGGGCGATCGCACCTAATTTTACAGGTACTACTAAGATTGTTGGTAAACGCCATTCTCCGGCTAAATCGGCTACTGTCAACTCATCTGTGACTGGTGATCCTAATCCGCCCAAGGCTTCTACTAAGACGAAATCACGCTGCGATCGCAACTGCGAAAAAGCTTGCCAAACTAAGGCTAAATCCACTTGGCGATTTTCCTTAGCTGCGGCTATGGGTGGGGCGAGGGGGGCTTGGAAATACAAAGGTGTAATTTCTGCGGCAGATTGGTTTAACGTAAATAGCCGTTGATACAACTCGCTATCGCCAAATCCCGATTGCAGCGGTTTCATAATTCCCCAGCTATGCTGCGGGTAATATTTTTGCCAATAAGCTGCTAAGGCTGTTGTTAAAACAGTTTTGCCAGCTTCGGTATCAGTTGCAGTAATCAGTAGTGTGTTTAGCAATTTATATTAGTAATTACTTTATTAAGTCTGTACAGTTTCTCTATATTGTAATATACCCTAGAAGCTCACAGCGTTTTATTAACTGAGTTAACCCCAGGTAAATTTTTCTTCTGTGCAATGAAAACTGCTGTATATTAATTCATGATTTTTAATCAATTACTTCGTCATAATTCCACACATTGTCAGGATATAGTTATAAAAAGAAAAGCGGCTTTTTAAAATTTTATCTCAATCATTTGGGTTATTTACGTATAGACCCATACACTTAATTTAGGCTGTCACGGAAAATTCCCTCAGGGCATTCCAGCAGTATAATTATTCACTAACAAAAATAATATTAAATATTATTTGCATATCTAAATTCTCTTTATCTATATTTGACAAGCCTTTGACAAGTTAGTATTATCACTAATTACTTTTGACAGAAATATAAAAAATTATAATTTAAAATTAATAAAATACACGGTTACTTAATATTTGGTTTTTTAGTAAAAAAGCACATTCTATTTATTTAGAATAAATAGCAATTGGGCATATTTTTTATATAAATTTCTCACAACTGGAACTTAGTTTTCATAAGCAGCAGTTATGATTAATTAATAAGATTTAAACCAAGGACAGAATATTATGTCTGGTGCTGGCCCAATAAGTCGATTGTCTCAATTAGTGACTTTTGCAGCTTGTAGTATTCTCTTGGCTACAGTTCCTATGAACACAAAAGAATCTTCAGCCTTCGCGCAAGAGATTCAGCCTATTAGTACTCCCTCGCTGGTATCTCACCATCATCGGCAACATCGTGGTAATCGTAGCAGATATACACGGCAACTAAAAGCGGTTTCGGGGCCTGATAACAGAGGACGTTGGATTTTCTTTCGTCCCAGTGATGTTTCACGAAATGCTATGCAAGCACAAGGTTGTACCGAAGTTCGCGCTAGCTCATCCACTTGGAGTTGTCGGCGTCGTACTATCAGGGTGCAAGTGAGTAATTATGGTTCCTCTAGCTATCGTTCTCGTGGTTATAGATATTCCACAAGAGAACTCAGCGCCGAATCGGGGCCTGATGAAAGAGGACGTTGGCGGTTCTATCGTCCCAGTGATGTTTCCAGAAATGCCATGCAAACACAAGGTTGCACTGATGTCGGTACTGGTACAATTAGTTGGCGCTGTCCCAGACGTACTATTAGGGTGCAAGTAAATAATAGTCGTTAAATAACGCTTTGTAATTCAATTTAATACGTTTTGAATCTCTGCTTAAGCCCTTTTCTAATTCTTTTCAGCTACAAAATTTTTCAATCCCTAATAGAGATAGTGGTAGTTTGTATCTTGGTTATAAAACGTGATATGCAGGCGTAGGTTGGGTTAAGCACAGCGCAACCCAACACCCAAAGACATTGTTATTGTTGGGTTTCACTACGTTCTACCCAACCTACACTTATTTTTCCCTCTCCAGAGTGAAAGAAAAGAGGTAATCATTATGAACCCACCAAATCTTTTACCTTTCTTTGCCAACACCTACCCATTGACGAAATTCAGCACCCCATTACAAAGTATAGGTAAAATCATTTACCAACATCCCCGGAACTAGACTACCTCCGAGTTGACGATTTTCATAAGTACCAACTTCTGGGATAAATTCTTGAAAACTGGTAAAATCTACGAGATTTTCTCCCCAAAAGCGATAAAGACTTTCATCAAAGCGTAAGTTTTCTATGGGGGCGATAATTTCCCCATTTTCTACCCAAAAACAGGCATAACGGGTCATACCTGTAATTCTACCAGCCGGGCGATCGCTCCAGTTCAAGTAATGCAAATTTGATATATATAATCCTGTATCTAAACTTGCAATAATCTCCTCAAAATTTAAATTGCCAGGACTTATTTCTGGTGCGCGTAATGTTTCCAAACTATTAGCACCATTGGCATTTTTGCCGTATTCTTTTGCCGTGCGCGAATTGACTAGAGTATTTACTAAAATGCCTTTTTTTATTAACGGTAATTCTGGCGCTGCCATTTCTCCCAATTGATTAAATCGTGGTACTAATACCTGTTGAAAATTTTCTTGCAAATTAAACTTAGAAGAAAGTTGTTTTTCTTGGCGTGATAAAGCAGCTAAGGCGCTGTTTCCTTGTTGTAAATCAGCTTCACCAATAGCTGACCAAGAAAGCATACCTAATAAATCCGCAACAGCCGCAGGAGCAAAATAGGTTTTATACTTTCCTTTGATCAATTGTTTCGCAGGACGGGCAAGCAATTTTAGTTGTTCTTTTGCTTCATTAATCTTGGCTATATAAGATTTTTCATCCCAATCACTACCTGCGAATATACCTTTAACAGCTTGCCCAAAGGTATCAAATATTGAATAATCTAATGTAAAAGAATCACTAGCAAACCAGTGTTTTTGACCATTGGAATCACCATAAGCTTTAATTACAACTCCTCCGGCATACATACCCGTGAAATCTAATTCAGCAACTAGTTCTAATACCGTTGATGCTACTGATTCTGCCGCTAATAATTGTCCTGATTTTACTTCCCGACTAGTATTATTTTCCGTTGGCAAAACTAAATAAGGATCAACAGGCAATAAAGTAATTTCGTCACGCATTTCTTGTAAGGCCTTGTATGCATTTTGCCAATCTGAATCCCAATTGCCCGTGAAAGGAAAATGCTGAAAACTGCTGCGCTGATTTGTCATTAAAGTGAGTTCTATCCAACCATCAGCAACTAAACCTGTTTGTCGCACTTTGGCATGATTGAAACGAGTAAATTGGCTGCGCTCACTGCTAAGTTTGACAGTAAATTGTTCCTCTGTATTTTTTTTAATTAGCAGAGTTTCAATTAGTTGATTAAAACTGACTTCTAAGGTAGATAATTCGACAGTTTTCATAATAGAAATTGGGAATTTGGGAAGTAAAAAAGCAGGGGGGCAGGGGGCAGGGAGCAGGGGAGAAAAACCACCCACAAGGAGTGAAGCAAGGGAGCTATCGCCCACAATTCCACTCGGCTTTAAACCTTATCTTTTGGTAAAGTATTTTTTTCTAGCCTAAGCGCCTCTAGTACAGCACGGCGTAAATAGGCATACCATTTGAAATCGTCAAACAGCCTGTTTGATAAGCTTTTTGACTTTTGACTTTTGACTTCCGCGCAGCGGTACTAGCCTCCTCCACCAAAAACCTCAACGTTAGCGAATACACACACAGGGGAACCATGTCCTACCCAAATGGCTTGATTGGGTTCGCCTTTACCACACATAGGAGTGCCGTACATTTGCCAGTTCTCTGCGTTTCCTATTTGGGTGAGGCTATGCCAAAATTCTGGGGTTGTGGCTCGATAGTTGGGGTTACGCAAGGTTTTGGTGAGTTTGCCGTTTTCGATTAATTTGGCGTACTCGCAACCAAATTGAAATTTATAACGGCGATCGTCTATTGACCAAGACCGATTAGATTCCATGTAAACACCGTGTTCTATACTACCAATGATTTCTTCAAAGGTGGCGTTTCCAGGTTCTAGGTTGAGGTTGGCCATACGGTCAATTGCTGGTCGATTCCACGAGGAAGCACGGGCGCAAGCTACTCCTGGGACACCTGCTCTGGCTTGGCTTTCTAGGCTGCCTAAACCTCTTTGTAGTACGCCTTCTTTGATGACATGTTCCCTTGTGGCGACAGCACCTGTATCATCAAAACCATAGCTGGCAAATTCACCGGGTACGGTGGGGTCAAAGGTGATGTTCATCAGTGGTGAACCGTATACGAGGTTGCCAAAGTCACTGGTTTTCACAAAGCTGCCGCCTGCGTAGTTGCGCTCATCTCCCAATATTCGGTCAATTTCTAGGGGATGTCCCACACTTTCATGGATTTGTAGCATCATTTGGTCTGGTGCTAACACTAAGTTAGTGCGGGTGTTGGGGCATTCTGCTGCTGTTAAGAGTTCTACAGCTTGTTCTCCCACTTGTTGCACTTGCGGCCATAAGTCATCTTGTTTTAAAAGTTCCCATCCACCTTGGTAGCAGTGTGCTTGCCAGCCGTTGTTAGTACGTTGCTGAACTATTGCACCATCTTGGGCGATCGCGCCATAATGAGTCCCGATAGAGATGATTTTTTGATATACTTCTGAGCCGTTGCTGCTGGCAAACCAAGTTTCTCTTTCGGTGGTACTAGCGCTGGCTGTTGTTTGGACAATTTTGTCATTAATTTTGAGTGTCTGGCAGATACGAACCAGTAAATTGTTGATTTCTCCGGGACTGAGGGCATCTAATGGTTCTAAAAACGGAGAGTTATATTCACCCACAACTTTGGGGCGTTGACTTTCACTAAAGGGATAGATCATCCATTTACTAGCTGCAAGTGCTTGTTTATAAGCTGTGTGGGCAGCAGCTTGCAGTGATGGTAGATCTAAGGAGTTGGTAGCTGCATAACCGAGACAGCCATTTGCTAAAACTTCCAGCATCACTCCCATCGTGGAGGATTTGCCGTTAATTTGGGGTAAGCCATCACGCACATGGCGAGTTGAGGAATTTTTTTTGACGGCTCGAATACCAATCCAATCAGCAGGGATATCGAAGGTGGCGATCGCTTTGGTGAGTTCAGACCACATCTTTTTTATAGTGAGATTGATAAAAGAAACAGTATAGTAAAACCGGATGCTCCCCTTTTAGCTCTATGGATAGGACTAAAATTAAAATAGCACAAGGTACGAATTCTAGAGTTACTAGGCTTCGTCTGATTAATTTAGTATACTGAGGAAATTTGGCTAATTACGTATGATATATCTGTGAGGCGATCGCATCTAATGATTTCATTTCTGCAAAACTACTAATATAGCATTTATCAGTCTGTAGTTAAGCCGTACTTTCCCAATAGGGGAGATATTATCAAATTAGAATTTGGAGCCTCACAGCAATTTACGGCTGATTCGATTCGGCGTGCATTGGCCCTGCAAACTTCAGGAATGTCATTTGATGATATTGCTAGGACATTAAATAACGAACAAAAACCACGAGGACGGGAGCAAATTGGTTATCGCCCTGTGCTGGTGATATCTCCAATTAAGTAGGTAGGCAGGAGAATTTACAGGTATGTCATTACGAGCATAACGGAGTGAAGCGAAGTATAAGACCGAAGCGGTCACGCTCCGCGAACGCAATGGTTATAAGGCTTTTACATTCTGTTACATAATTGACTTTATTTGTGCCTACCTACTTAAATACAATCGTATGGCTTCTTTGGTTTTAGCGTGTCCCATAACTAGCAATTCAAAGGGGCTTAGTTTTGAAGTTCTACTGGTTGAGGGAATGCAAACAACAGGAGTTGTACTAGCCGACCAAATCAAAACACTAGATTGGAGAGCTAGAAATGTAAAATTTGTTGAAAGTGTCCTACAAGATTTAATAGAAGAAGTACAAGCAAGGCTAGAGACATTGATTGTTTAAAGCCTTGAACATAGCGATGAATGTACATTCCCAAACCAAACGTGGTTGGGCATAACAAAGTAAGGCTTTACGCGTTTTTTCTAGCTGGTTAATAATTCCTGGTTGATGCCATTGCTGCCAGTAGGATTGTTGAAGATAATCGATTAACCATAGTTGCGCTTCTGTATCTAATTCTTGATCAATTTTTTTGCCTAACTCCAAGGCATGGCGGTAAGATGAAGGCGCTTTGGTGACATCTTGGAGTAAATTATCAGGAATTATCTGCAATTGTTCATAAGATGCGATCGCACTACCTGGACTACCAGCTGCTATACGTAACGCTACCTGATGCTGCAAAATTTCCGTATGGTTGGTTTGGGTAAGCACTTGCGTTAAAGATTGTGTATCTAAACGATAAAAAGGAATACGTTGACAGCGTGATACCAAAGTCGGCAATACAGACTCAGAAGATGGTGCAATTAAAATTATCGTGGCCTGTCCAGGTTCTTCTAAAGTCTTCAGTAAAGCATTAGCGGCTGCTTCTGCCATTGTTTGCGCTTCTTCTAGCACTACAACATTTCTTGGTGCTTCCAAGGAAGGACGGCCGAGAAACTCAGTAATTTCCCGAATCTGCTCTAGTCTAATTACAGGCGGTGCTTTGCGCTTCAGTTTTTTTTCCGCTGCTTCTTTTGCTGTTAGTCGTTGTCCTTGGAATTGGTACGTTGGCTGCACCCACCACAAATCAGGATGATTGCCTTGACGCAAACGACTTTGCACAGTATCAATATTACGCGTCTGACTAGAAAACAACAATTCCACAAAGCACCGGGCGGCTAAACTCCTACCCACGCCATCTGGCCCTACAAAAAGATAAGCAGGGGCAACCCGGCTTTGTTTTACAGCCTGAGTGAGTAATTCTATGGCTTGTGGTTGCCCTAAAAGTGGTGCAAATGGATCATTTGTCATGAATAATATTGTAAATCGACTCATGACCGTTATTACTGATGAAAAGGACAACCAGTGGCTAATTTATTAGCTTGCAAGATTACATCCCTGATGCTGTTATTAAAGCAGCAATGTCGGCAGGACTTTAAACCACTTGCTTGTATAACTACAAAATAGTTATGCATACTTAAATGAAATTAGGATGAAATAGTTATAGTTAATTAGTAATAAATATTCTTTAATATTCTTTATGTCACGAGGCAGAGGCAAGCATATTAGTAATCTTTTAACTTAAGGGCGAAGAGGTATAAATACTGCCTCTTGTGAAATTGATAAATTGAAATCAGAGGTATAATTATGACGACAGCCCAATCTCACCAATCCCTGGTTGAAACTTGCATAGAGGCTTGCTTTAATTGCCTACGTGACTGTGAAAACTGTGCCGATGCCTGCTTAAATAGCAATATGGTACAGATGATGACTCAATGTATTAAGCTATGCCAAGACTGTACTGATACCTGCGCTCTCTGCGCCCGTTTTATGTCGCGCAATTCTGCTCTCCATGCTCAAATGTGTGAAATTTGTGCGGAAGCTTGCGATCGCTGTGCCAGTGAATGTGGAAAACACGATAACGACCACTGCAAACGCTGTGCCGCATCTTGCCGTCGCTGTGCGGATTCTTGTCGCCAAGTAGCTACTGCTATGGCGTAAGTTATATATAATTGCTGACTGCTGCGTTGCAATTTATTGGTGCTGCGGTCAGCGATCGCTAGTAAACAGCATTATTTTATTATTTACTGCTTATACCGGGACAGCCTGAGCCTATTTTATTAGCCCATATTTTTGCCAAGCTTGCCTGTGTTGGTCGTATTCACAATACTTCTACAGCCGTTGAACCCTCATAATTTGGCTAAAGTATAGAAAAATAAGCAATTTCTAAATGAGACTGTTGGCAAAAAGGAACCATAGATCAATTCCCAGATTGCAGGCGATCGCCTAAAATTCCCTGGATCACTTGTTGCACAGCTTCTTGACTTAAGTTCCCATCTACCCGTACAATTCGAGATGGATACGATGCGGCTAACTGTGCGTATCCTTGCTGTACCCGGCGATGAAAAGCAATTGTTTCTTGTTCAATTCGGTCGAAATCGTCTTCATTTCCTCTTTTGCGAGCTAGTCCGACTTCAGCATCAACATCTAACCAGATAGTTAAATCGCTTTCTAAACCACCAGTGGCAATATAGTTAAGTTGATTAATTAAACTCATATTCAAACCCCGTCCATAACCTTGGTAGGCAGTGGTAGAGTCAGTGTAGCGATCGCACAAGATATATTTTCCCGCTGCTAAATTTGGCTTCAGTTCTTGTTCTACATGTTGCGCTCTATCAGCTGCATATAAAAGTAACTCTGTCAACTCAGCAATTGGTTTGTTTTCGCCCTTATCTAGTAATAAATGGCGCAATTGTAAACCTAACTCTGTTCCCCCAGGTTCACGCGTGACAAATACTGAGATACCTAGATTTTGCAGCCATTGACAACACAGTTGCATTTGGCTGGTTTTGCCACAACCTTCTACCCCTTCAAAGACAATTAATTTGCCGCCCATGCTTATTATGTTGGTTTCAACTGAGATTTTACACCAACTGCTGAAGCCTTAATGAGTTTTGAGCGATCGCCTTAATGCCAAAATTCGTAGTATTGATACTTGCTCACAATAGCATCTGATAATTTTTGAGACTTTTTTCTAGTCAAAATCTGCATATTGAGGAGGACTAGCCCCAACTCGTTTAGTAATTTTGGGATACTTGCCTGATGGAGCTTTATCTACAATGTTCGTGACATCAATCTGGTGCCACCAATCATCACCAAAATCAAACCAGTAACCAAACGCATCATCAATAGATAAACCCAGCGAAGCAATTGTAGTACTAGCAACCTCCCCTGTAGGCGCTTCTGTCAAATCGAAGCTTGAAAATGCTTGTTTTAAGCCATACCGTCTAGCATTGGGATCTTGCGGGCCATTCCCTCCCACTTGAAATTCATACATATGCTCTTCTTCTCGGTCGAATGCCTTGAAGATGATTTTATGCAAATCTGCCAAGGTATTACTACCCTTAATCTCAATGGTTCGAGATACCACTGAATTTTCAGCAACGAATTTCTCTGTAATTGGGCCGTCTATTAAAAATACATCCAGCACATTGTTAACTGCTTTTGGTTCCTGGGGTGATGCCGGCGTTTCACTAATATCCTCTAATGCGCCATCATCTGGAAGATAAGGAATGAAGCCTTTTGCATAAGCTTCTTCTTGAATTTGTCGAGGTACAGACCTTGAATTTGTCGAGGTACAGACCTGGCATCTAAGATAAATCCATCAACAGAAATCATCCAAGCTATGGGGTTGTTGTCTAACTTACTGGGTAAGCACCAATTAGGGTCCATCTGATGCATGTCCAGAGTATCCCGTACTTGTTTTGATTTTGATTGACCAGTGCTAGGACTAACACCAAACCACTGGTACAAATCCTTGGCACCAATATGAGGATCTTGCGATGAATCAAAGAGAAAATTGACCATACCGATCGCATGAGTAATTCCACAAGCCCAAGTGTTATCCTTACCCTTTGATAATGGCGATGGTCTCTTGCGACACAGGGCGGCTGTGGCAAATCGAATCAACTGGCTATATTCATCGTTTAAATGCTGTTTGGCAAAATCATCCGTTATGGACACAATGCTATTGAACTTTTCTTGCATTGCGTTGGTGAACATTTTCTGATTTTTGAGTTTTAGCCATACTTGTTACCCTGAGTTAGCATTATCAGTGACTGACACGGAATCAAAATTTGCATATCTTACTTATAAAAAAACACATAGTTGACTCATTGGTATATTAATTTTTACAAGTATCAAAAATATTTGAATTATTGATACTTTATATTTACACCAATAATAATGGGTGGATCAAACCTTAAAAGATGCCAAGCAAATATGCCTTAGCTAGTTAAGACTGTCAGGATCAGAAGGTAAAGGGTAAAAGTCATGTTCTTTTACTTTTCGCCTTTTGTTCCACTCCCACAACAGGAGGTTTAATCTTGACTAAGTTAAAAGTTGGCATCAATGGTTTTGGTCGGATCGGGCGACTTGTGTTGCGTGCTGGTATCAATAACCCCAATATCGAGTTTGTGGGGATTAATGACTTAGTACCACCAGATAACCTGGCTTACCTCTTCAAGTACGACTCAACTCACGGTCAGTTGAGAAGTAAAGTAGAAGCGAAAGAAGACGGTATCGTCATTGATGGGCATTTTATCCCTTGTATGTCGGTGCGGAATCCGGCTGAGTTACCTTGGGGCAAATTGGGTGCAGATTATGTTGTAGAGTCTACTGGGCTGTTCACTGATTATGAGGGGGCTTCTAAGCATCTGCAAGCGGGTGCCAAGCGAGTGATAATTTCTGCTCCTACGAAAGATCCAGAGAGAGTCAAAACCCTATTAATGGGTGTAAATCATCATTTATTTGACCCAGCCAAAGATTTGATTGTCTCTAATGCTAGCTGTACCACCAACTGTCTAGCTCCCATCGCTAAAGTCATCAATGATAACTTTGGTTTAACCGAAGGGTTGATGACCACAGTTCACGCCATGACTGCTACTCAGCCTACTGTAGATGGCCCCAGCAAAAAAGACTGGCGCGGTGGTAGGGGTGCAGCCCAAAATATTATTCCTTCTTCCACAGGAGCGGCGAAAGCAGTCGCATTGGTTTTACCAGAATTGAAAGGTAAGTTAACTGGTATGGCTTTTCGGGTTCCCACCCCCGATGTTTCTGTGGTTGATTTGACTTTTAAAACTGCCAAAGCTACCAGCTACCAAGAAATCTGTGCAGCCATGCAAAAAGCTGCTGGAGGTGAATTGAAAGGAGTATTAGGATATACAGACGAAGCAGTAGTTTCCACTGATTTCCAGGGTGATACCCATTCCAGTATTTTCGACGCAGGTGCTGGAATTGAGTTGAACGCTAATTTCTTTAAGGTGGTTGCTTGGTATGACAACGAGTGGGGCTACTCGAATCGGGTAGTTGATTTAATGTTATCCATGTCACAGAAAGAACAACTTACTGCTGCTGTGGCTTGATGAATTGGGGGCTAGAGGCTAGAGGCTAGGAATACTCTGCCCCCTGTTTGTTCCATGCATAAAAACGCATTTTTATTGATTAAAGGAGTGATATGAAACACAGGCGAATTTGGATGTATTAAGTGAGGTAATCGCCTAAAGCATTCATAGTCGCAGGTTATGGGGCCGAATTACGTTCGCGTTAGCGTGCCGTAGGCTCTATTACGAATTATTCGCCCCAGGCTATTTTAAAACCCCTAAACTTTATGCGTCGAACCAAAATTATCTGTACTGTTGGGCCTGCTACGTCTGCACCGGAAAAATTGCAAGCTTTGGTAGCAGCGGGAATGAATGTCGCGCGGTTGAATTTTTCCCACGGCGCTTATGAGTTCCATGCCCAAACTGCTCGGCATCTCAGACAAATTAGCGCTGAACAGCAAAAACCAATTGCAATTATGCAAGACTTGTGTGGCCCCAAAATTCGGTTGGGAACTTTACCATCGGCAGGTCTTAAGGTGGAAGCAGGCGATGAGGTAACTTTTGTCTTACAAGACAAGGGTGAAAGCATCGATGAACTGCCTTTACCTTTGCCGACTTTGTTTGCAATGGTGCGGCCAGGTGAACCGATTTTAATTAATGATGGTCGCGTGAAGTTGATTGTGACGGAGCGTGATGCTGATAAAATCCGGGCGTTGGTAAAAATTGGTGGGTTACTTTCCACTCATAAGGGTGTTAACTTGCCAGAAACTCCTTTACCTGTGAGTTCTATCACCGAAAAAGACTTGATGGATTTGCGTTTTGGCATCCAATTGGGTGTGGATTTAGTGGCGGTTTCTTTTGTGCGATCGCCTCAAGATTTGGAACCTGCTCGACGGATGATTGAAGCGGCTGGGGCTTCGATTCGGTTAATTGCTAAAATTGAACGTGCTGAGGCTGTGGAAGGATTTAACTCGATTCTTGAGGTTGCAGATGCGATTATGATTGCCCGTGGCGACTTAGGGGTGGAAATGCCGATCCATCAAGTTCCCATGATTCAAAAGGACATTATTCGCCGTTGTAATCAAGCTGGTAAGCCGGTGATTACTGCCACACAAATGCTAGAGTCGATGATTAGCGCTCCCGATCCCACTCGTGCTGAAGCCACTGATGTAGCTAACTCGATCTTGGATGGTACGGATGCAGTTATGCTGTCTGGGGAAACCGCTGTGGGCGAATATCCCATTGCGGCTGTGCAAATGATGCATGATATCGCTGTGTGTACAGAAAAATCTTTACCAGCAGGTAGTAGGCATTCCTGGTCTCATGAAGCAGGTAATCTTAGTGTCACCGAATCTGTGGCAGAGGCGGTTTGTAGAATAGCTTACGAAACTGGCGCTCGAGCAATTCTTTGTAATACATCTTCGGGAGGTACGGCCCAATTAATATCTAAATATCGTCCTTCTACACCGATTATTGCCCTGACTCCTGATGAAACGGCTTATCGTCAATTAGCGCTTTCTTGGGGGGTAGAATCTTTACTGATTCCTCCGGTTTACAAGGCAGAAGAAATGTTTATGAATGTGGTGAACACAGTTGTCGAAATGGGTTTGGCAAAACATGGCGATAAGGTAGTAATTACCTCTGGTGTCCCAATTGGTAAATCCGGCACAACCAGTTTAATTAAAGTGCATTCTATTGGACAGCCAATTTTGGCTTAACACGCCTAGAATAGGGCTGAGGCTCTAGACTGCCAGTAAATTTAGGCGATGCTTAAGTAAAATTGCCAAAATCAGAATTTTCACAGAACAGGACAAAGTAACCAAGAAGGGAATTTAAGTAAGTCCTGAACAAGCACAACTCACGGAGAAATTTATGTCTAAAAGTTTACTAGAGCAATTGCGTCAAATGACAGTTGTGGTTGCAGATACAGGGGATATCAAAGCAATTGAGAAGGTGCAACCCCAAGATGCTACAACGAATCCTTCCTTGATTACATCGGCGGCACAGATGCCAGAATATCAAGAAATCGTTGACCAAACTTTGCTGCAAGCCAAGAAAGATGCCGGCTCTAGTGCTAGCCAAGCCGATATAGTTACTTTGGCTTTTGACCGATTGGCAGTAGCTTTCGGGTTAAAGATTTTACAAATTATTCCTGGTCGCGTTTCTACAGAAGTAGATGCCCGTTTGTCTTTTGATACAGAAGCTACCGTTACCAAAGCTAGAGAATTAATTGCCCAGTACAAAGCTGCTGGCGTTGACCGCGATCGCGTCCTCATCAAAATTGCTGCTACCTGGGAAGGTATTCGCGCTGCGGAAATTTTGGAGAAAGAAGGTATTCATTGTAACTTGACATTGTTGTTTGGTTTGCACCAAGCGATCGCCTGTGCTGAAGCAGGTGTTACTCTGATTTCGCCATTCGTTGGTCGGATTTTGGACTGGTACAAAAAAGATACAGGCAAAGATAGCTACCCCGCGGCTGAAGATCCAGGAGTATTATCTGTCACCACAATCTACAACTATTACAAGAAATTCGGCCATAAAACCGAAGTTATGGGAGCCAGCTTCCGTAATATTGGCGAAATCACCGAACTTGCTGGTTGTGACTTGCTAACCATTTCTCCAGCGCTGTTGGCGGAATTGCAAGCTACCATTGGCGAACTACCTCGCAAACTTGATGCTGCTAAAGTAGCTGAATTGGAAATTGAAAAAATCTCCGTTGATAAAGCTACCTTTGACAAGATGCACGCTGCTGACCGCATGGCATCTGACAAACTAGCAGAAGGTATTGATGGCTTTACCAAAGCACTAGTTTCTTTAGAACAACTTTTGGCAGAACGACTAACTCGCTTGGAAGGAGAAGTCATCGCCAGCCACTAAAGGCACTATTCTGAGTATAAAAAAACAGGTTGGAGACATCTTCAACCTGTTACTCTGAGGGTAACTTAGGGAACAGGGTCATAAGAATTATGGAAGAGGGACAAAAACTACATCTATATTCCCCACTCCCTACTCCCCATTTAATGTCTTCTCCAGTCATACATTAATCTGCCACGGCGATCGCGCACTAACTTCCATCTTCCACGACGATAGTATTGTCCACTGTAATTAATGCGTGGTGGATATCTTCTTCTGCCGCGATAGTGTCGTTGATTACGCGTTCTCCGGTTATAGCGGTGTCGTGTGGAACGGTTACTACGATAACGTCTTCTACGATGTCTATGAGCTAACAAAAGTTCTGGACTGGTATCTCCTTCCCCTATTAAATTTGTCTCTAGTCCCACGTTCTGCTGATGGAGAACATTATTGTTACTATCTTTAGCTTCAGCTATAGCCGGCGGATAGATGAAGGCAAATAGCAAAATTGTAATTGAATACAGCTTCTGGAAACTTTTCACGTTTTGCCTTTCTTGAATTAGTGGTAATGAGTATATTTAATAGCTGAAAATTAGCACTCATATAGTTAACTGTTCACAAACGTCAAATAGGTAAAAGTAATGAAAGTATTAGTTCTGAATGCTGGATCTAGCAGTCAAAAAAGTTGTCTGTATGACATTGCAGATCATAAACTTCCCCCTCAAGCACCCCAACCTCTTTGGGAAGGAAAAGTTAACTGGACTCAAGATCGGAGTGTGGCAGAAATTGAAGTGAAAACAGCGACGGGTGAAACGCTGCAAGAATCAATTTATGGTGATTCGCGCCGCGCACATGTCGCCTATATGCTTTATACCCTCAGTCGTGGAGCCACCAAAGTCATCGATCATCTTTCAGAAATTGATGTGGTGGGACACCGTATAGTACATGGTGGGCAAGAATACAGAAAAAGTGTGGTGATCACAGAAAATGTGAAACAGACTATATCTAATCTGTCTAGTCTGGCTCCTGCACACAACCCAGCCGCTTTAGAAGGCATAGAAGCCATAGAGCAAAGCTTGGGAGATGTGACCCAAGTGGCAGTGTTTGATACTGGATTTCATGCCAGTCTGCCTGATGCAGCAGCTATTTATCCTGGCCCTTATGAGTGGGTAGAGCAAGGTATCCGCCGCTATGGGTTTCATGGTATTAGTCACCAATATTGCTCTGGGCGTGCTGCTCAAATTCTTAACCGCGATTTAGCATCCCTCAAATTAATCACTTGTCATTTGGGTAATGGTTGCTCGTTGGCGGCAATTAAAAATGGTCGTAGTGTTGACACAACTATGGGATTCACACCCCTTGATGGGTTGATGATGGGTAGCCGTTCCGGTGCAGTTGACCCAGGAATTTTAATTTATTTATTAAGACAATCAAATTATTCTGCTGAACGATTAGATTATGTATTAAATAAAGATTCAGGATTACGGGGAATTTCGGGAGTATCCAGCGACTTACCCCAGGTAATCGAGGCGATCGCTCAAGGTAATTACCGCGCTCAATTAGCTTGGGATATGTATGTACATCGCTTGCGGGCTGGTATTGGTTCCATGCTAGCCAGTTTAGGGGGATTAGATGCGTTAGTATTCACCGCAGGTATTGGTGAAAAATCTCCAGGAATCCGCCAAGCCGCCTGTGAAGCCTTTGGGTTTTTAGGATTGAAAGTTGACCCATCTAAAAATCAGCAGCAGCCTGTTGATGAAGATATAGCTACAGAGGATTCCCAAATTCGAGTATTAGTCATTAAAACTCAAGAAGACTGGGCGATCGCTCAACAATGTTGGCAGTTAGTAACTCGTAATTCATAATTTTTCTGTATATTCTCTTTAGAGAATTTTATCATCAAGCGATCGCTCACTTTATAGTGGCGTGGCATGGCAAGGTAAGGCTAAAAAGCAGTATTAGAAAATGTTCGTAGCCAGACAAAACAGCACTAACGCAATCACATTTTATGATGAAGAACATGAACAAACAATTAACTAATGACCGAGAAACAACAAAGAGCAGATCATGATTCACCTTGGAAAGAAATTTTAGAAGCATACTTTCCCCAAGCCATGCAGTTTTTCTTCCCCCAAACCGCTGCACTCATCGATTGGGAACGTCCTCATCAGTTTCTCGACAAAGAATTTCAACAAATTTCTAGAGAAGCAGAACAAGGACGAAGATATGCAGATAAATTAGTCAAAGTCTGGCTGCTGCAAGGCGAGGAAATTTGGTTATTGATTCATATAGAAATCCAAGCCAAACCAGAAGATAACTTTGCCGAGCGGATCTTTACTTATAGTTTGCGGATTTTTGATAAATTTGGCAAACCCGCCGTTAGCCTCGCCATTTTGTGTGATGCAGATTCAACTTGGCGACCAAATCAATATAGTTACGATTATCCTGATTGTGGTCTGAATTTTCGATTTGGAACTGTCAAACTGCTGGATTATCAACATCGCTGGAGTGAATTAGAAGCAAGTGACAATCCCTTTGCCACAGTGGTGATGGCACATTTAAAGACGCAGCAAACTAAGAAAAAACCAGGAGAAAGGAAAACTTGGAAATTTAGTTTAATTCGACGATTGTATGAACAAGGTTGGCAAGAAAAAGATATTCGTAATCTCTATCGATTTATTGATTGGGTTATGATTTTACCAAAAGCATTAGAAGCAGAATTTTGGCAAGAGTTTAAACAATTTGAGCAGGAGCGTAGCATGAGTTACATTACCACAGGTGAGCGCATTGGCTACGAACGAGGTAAACAAGAGGGACAACTCAAGCAAGCACAAGCATTGGTACTACGACAACTACAAAAACGAGTGGGAGATTTCCCCCCAGAAGTTCGAGAACAAATTCAAACTTTGTCCCTAGAACAGTTGGAAGCATTGGGTGAGGCTCTATTAGATTTTAGGTCGAATGCTGACTTACTCAACTGGCTAGAAGCAAATTAATGCGATCGCTTATTTGACTCTGAATTTTTTAATGCTGGTAAAAAAATTAGGGTAAGCTATCAGCTCACCCTAGTCTTTGATATTTGATGGTCAATTTTTAGACCAAACCGCCAGCTGCTTGAAACCGAGCGCGGGCGCGTTTAAAGGCTTGATTTGCCTGGATTTGTGCTTGGCGATCGCCTGCTGGCACTTGATTCAGACGTGTTTGAGCTTGGTTATAAGCTGTACGAGCATCTTCAAGTTTAATCGTGTCGCCACGTTCAGCACCATTAACCAGAATTGTCACTTCATCTTCTTCGACTTCAGCAAAACCGCCCAATAAAGCGATCGCTTGCCAATTGTCATTTTTGCTAGCACGGACGCGCATCACACCTGTATCTAAAGCCGTCAACAGAGGTGCGTGTCCACTTAAGATGCCCAACTGACCAGTAGTACTAGGTAGAACCACTTCTTCAGCTACAGCATCCCATACTGTCTTATCTGGGGAAACTACACGAACAGTTAAAGGCATATTGCTTAATTTCTCATTGGTGACTACTTAATAACAAGTAATCCATAACCCGTAATCAGAAACATAATTACGTACAGCCTGGCGGCATCCGTAGGCTCTATTACGAATTACGCATTACGAATTAACCCTTCAGCTTTTCAGCTTTGGCGATCGCTTCGTTGATGTCGCCCACCAAGTAGAAAGCCTGTTCTGGTAGTTCATCCAATTCACCAGATAAAATCATTTGGAAGCCCTTGATGGTATCTTCCAACTTCACATACTTACCAGGAGAACCAGTGAATACTTCAGCTACAAAGAATGGCTGAGATAAGAAACGCTCAACCTTCCGCGCCCGTGCTACGATCAGACGGTCTTCTTCAGACAATTCATCTAGACCCAGAATGGCGATGATGTCTTGAAGTTCTTTGTAACGTTGCAGGGTTGACTGCACAGCACGAGCAGTACTGTAGTGTTCGTCACCTACAATCTCCGGCTGCAACATGGTGGAGGTAGAACCCAATGGATCAACTGCGGGATAAATCCCCTTAGCTGCTAAACCACGTGACAGTACTGTGGTTCCATCCAAGTGAGCAAAGGTGGTTGCAGGTGCGGGGTCAGTTAAGTCGTCCGCAGGTACGTATACTGCTTGAATCGAGGTGATTGAACCCTCTGTGGTCGAGGTGATTCGTTCTTGTAATGCACCTACGTCGGTTCCCAATGTTGGCTGGTATCCTACCGCTGAAGGCATCCGACCCAACAGCGCCGATACTTCAGAACCTGCTTGTACAAACCGGAAGATGTTGTCAATAAACAGCAGTACGTCTTGCTTGTTAACATCACGGAAGTATTCTGCCATAGTCAAGCCTGACAGGCCAACCCGCATTCTCGCTCCAGGTGGCTCGTTCATTTGACCATAAACTAGAGCAATTTTTGATTCGTTGAGGTTATCTTTGTTGATTACCCCAGATTCAATCATTTCGTTGTAGAGGTCATTTCCCTCACGGGTACGCTCACCCACACCAGCAAATACAGACACGCCACCGTGCTGGGTCGCTATGTTGTTAATCAACTCCATCATGATTACGGTCTTACCGACGCCTGCGCCGCCGAATAGACCAATCTTACCACCACGACGATAGGGAGTCAGGAGGTCAACAACTTTAATCCCAGTTTCAAACACCGAAGGTTTGGTTTCCAGTTCAGTGAATTTGGGAGAAGGACGGTGGATGGGTAAGGTGTCCTGAGAACTGACAGGGCCTTGATTGTCTACAGGTTCACCCAGGACGTTAAAAATCCGGCCCAAGGTAACTTTACCGACTGGTACGCTGATGGCAGCACCTGTATCAACAACTTCCAGACCACGGACTAAGCCATCAGTGGAACTCATTGCAACAGCTCGCACCTGGTTGTCGCCCAGAAGCTGTTGTACTTCAACAGTGAGGTTGATTTCCTGTCCAGCTTCGTTAGTGCCTTTGATGGTCAAAGCGTTGTAGATTTGTGGCAGTTTACCGCCGGGAAATTTAACGTCTACAACTGGACCGATGATTTGGGTAATGTAGCCAATGTTTGTTTTTTCTGCTGTGGTGACCATGCTGAGCCTAATAATTGAAGCTATATTTCAGATAGGGTCTTGGAAGACATAAGATTATGCAATGTCATCTTTCACTCTAGCACCGGAAGGGGACACAACTACCTTAGTAATTCCTTAAAAAAAGGAGTGGGGTGATATGTGATTTTTCCTTAGGCGATCAGATCTACGGGCATAACTATAGCTTCCGGCACACTAACATAAACGCTTACTGCTGTCAGGAACCTCAACCTAAAGGTGTGAGGCTTGCTCATAGAAATCTAGCAAGCCATTCTGACCAGCTTAAGTACCCTGGTACTCCGTTTTTTGAATGATATTTTTTCCGTGCAGTAGTAGCACCAACAGCACCTAACGCTAAGATACCCAACATTGCAGTTGGTTCAGGTACAGCTTGAATCACAATGGGGATGGCAGAACCTATGGTGATATTGTCAAAACCAATTTGATCAGGTATACCTTGGAGTTCAACTGATTTTGCTATCCCGGAAAATGATACACCGATTGGCACTAATGGACTATAGTCACCAGTGGGATCAGGTGCTTGGTTAAATGGTGTGATTGCTAATTCTAAAGTCGCAAGTATATTTCCACTGGCATTGAGTCCGTCATATACTGTGACAAGTCCGGGGAATCTAGGTAATAAAGATGTGTAAAAAAATGAAAACCCAGTGTCAAATCCATTGAGTGCGTTGAAAATTACACCAGATCCTTCTTGAAAGAATAAAATTGTCTCTGGGCTAGGTTCACCACCAAAATTACCTGTACCACCAGCGTCAGTATCAACTAGAGCTAGGGCGTTGGGAGAGAAAGTTATACCAAAGTTATTAGGTGCTTGATTGTAGAAGTTCCCCACAGGATTAAGCTGGCCAATTCCTTCAAAATCAAGCACAATTGTTGCTGCTTCTGCCTTGCCTAACGCTAATGTAGTTAAAGCAAAAAATGTGGCTCCAGCACTAGCTAGGAATAGTTTTTTCATTACCGTCGCAGTTGTCATGAAAGTAATGTACTGAAGTTCTGGCGTTAGTCTTGTCAGCAGTCTAAATTATCATTATTTAGATGTCTTCGATTATTTTAGTAAAATTACGTACAGACAGCCAGGGTTATCGGTGAGAGCCGGATATAGACTCAAGACTGCTTAATTAAGATAATATGGTTCTTGATATTAATACGTATATTTTATAAAAAAATCACATTTTAAAGCACAATTTACATTCCTAAAAATATGACCTTTAGGGGAATTATGCAGTATTTGTAATGGAAAAGGTTAAATAGATGGTTGTCTATTTCGACTATTTTTAGACAAACTACTGGCACTTGGGCCTTTTTTTGTATAATACTGTCTTAGTCCATGCATTAAGTGAGTTGGTGAGCTGTATAGTTGCTAAAGGACAGATCACCATCATCTCAAATGCAGGTATTAAATTAATTTAGCTGCGGCTTGTTGTTTTCGTTTGCAGAGTGAGGTAATGCCGAAGACACCTAAGCCTAAAATAGCAATGAGAGAAGTTGGTTCAGGAACTGTCTGGCTTATTGGCTGGGGAGCATGGAGGTTGGATATGACAGCAAAAGAAGGAGCCGAAACACGATCAACTGTCTCAATGGCAAAGCCGAAAATATCTCCTTTGATGCTGTTGATACTAACGGGAGTTTCTCAAGCTTGTGAAGTTGCTGTTTAATAAATTCACACAAACTGGACTTTTACCAAGAGCTACTGTGTCGGTGAAAAGGGAGAAGCGTTACACCCTCCACTCAAGAAAGCTAATCACAACATCTACCAAAGGCTAGATTTTACATTGCTCACAGGAAGAATCAACTCGTGAACATCCTAATGTAAAAATCTGTTGGTGCTAACCAGCACAAGAATTAACAGCACTAACTGAAATTGCCAAGGTGCTAAAACTAAACTCAATATCAAACTGATAACCGTAAATAATCCTGTAAGATAGGCTATTTCGTCATTACACTTTTTCGCTACATACCCGGTTACTAAACCAGTACATAGCGGAATTAAAAAAGAAAAATGCATTTTCACTATCCTCGTAACTAAACTGTAATATTTGATAAAAGTAGATTGAAACTGTTGTGATAAGTTTGGTTAATTTTACAACTAAGGGTATTTTTGTCAAAATTATCTAGAGAAATAAATAGCTGAGAAAGTTGAAATTACCTAATTGTCAAGTCAATAAGTGAATCTTTGGTGCCATTGTTGAGAGAACGATCTAGCATATTACATCTAGGAGTACCTTTTTGATATTACACACCCGATGCTGAACATTCCCCAATTACTGGCGACTGAATTAGACCTCAAACCTTATCAGGTACAAAATGCACTGGAACTTTTGGCGGAGGGGGCGACAGTTCCGTTTATTGCACGTTACCGCAAAGAACGCACTGGTGAGATGAATGAAGTGCAACTGCGGGATTTGTTTGAGCGATATAGTTATTTAACCGAATTAGAGGAGCGAAAATCGGTGATTTTAAATGCGATCGCCGAACAAGATAAACTAACAGATGACCTGAAAGCCAAAATTACCGCTTGTTTACAAAAAACTGAACTTGAGGATTTATATCTACCTTATCGACCCAAGCGACGCACCCGCGCCACTATTGCTAGAGAAAAAGGACTGGAACCACTAGCAGAGTTTATCAAGTCGCTGAATGTCAAGAATGGCGTTATAGCATCACTGGAAGCAGAAGCAGCGAAGTATGTTGCGGAAACTCAGGAAGTGAAAACACCCCAAGAGGCGTTGAAAGGTGCTGCGGATATTTTAGCGGAAGAGGTAGCAGAAAAAGCCGAGCTACGGGCATATCTGCGTGATTACCTGTTAGCAGAGGGAGTCTTTGTTTCCCGCATTAAAAATGATTATCCCGAAGGTACAACTAAGTTTGAAATGTACCGCAACTATCAAATTCAGGTGAGAAATATTGCACCCCATAATATGTTGGCGTTGTGTCGGGGTGATGCTGAGGGAATCTTAAACTATGAAATTGCTTTTGACGAAGATTTGGTACTTTCTTATCTAGAATCAAAAGAAATTCAGACAAAAGTTCGCGTAATCCGCGATTTTTATCAGGCGATGCTGAAAGATGCATTTAATCGGCTGATGAAGACTTCTATCGTGGGTGAAGTGATTTCTTTAAAGAAAACTCATGCTGATATTGAGTCAATTAAGACCTTTGAAGCGAATCTCCGCGAATTGTTACTATCTGCGCCAGCGGGGATGAAACCGACTCTAGCTATAGACCCAGGGTTTAGAACTGGGTGTAAAGTTGTAGTACTTGACCAAACAGGACAATTTTTAGAATATCAGGCGGTGTTTCCACATCAAGCTGCTGAACAACGCGCCAAAGCAGCCCAAACTATTAAAACTTTAATTGAAAAATATCAAATTGAGTTGATTGCCATTGGTAACGGTACAGCTTCCCGCGAGACAGATGAGTTTATCACCCAAGTATTACAAGCCATCGACCGTCAACCGATTAAAGTCATGGTAAATGAATCTGGGGCATCAATATATTCTGCTAGTAAAGTCGCACTCGCAGAGTTTCCCGAATTGGATATTACCGTACGTGGCGCCATTAGTATCGGTCGCCGTTTGCAAGACCCACTAGCGGAACTAGTGAAAATTGATCCTAAGTCTATCGGTGTGGGACAATATCAGCACGACGTTGATCAAAAGTTGCTGAAAAAGAAACTAGATGACACCGTAGAAAGTTGCGTTAACTACGTTGGTGTAGACTTAAACACCGCTTCCAAGGAATTGTTAACTTTTGTTTCAGGAATTACCGCCACAGTTGCTAATAATATTGTTGCTTATCGCAACCAGCATGGAGCCTTTAAAAATCGTCGCCAACTATTGAAGGTGACAAAGTTGGGGCCAAAAGCCTTTGAACAAGCTGCGGGTTTTCTGCGAATTCGTGGGGGAGATAACCCCTTAGATAATACCGCAGTCCATCCAGAAAGTTATTCAGTGGTGCAGGCGATCGCAGCTGATTTGGATGTACCTTTAAATCAAGTGACCCAAATTGCTGCACAACTCAAAAAGACCAACTTGAAGAAATACGTCACCGATAGCGTTGGTGAACCGACACTGCGAGATATTATCAGCGAACTCGATAAACCCGGTAGAGACCCCCGTGCAGAATTTAAGTATGCCACTTTTAGAGAAGGCATTAAGGAAATCACCGATTTACAAGTGGGAATGGATTTAGAGGGGATTGTCACAAATGTTGCTAACTTCGGTGCGTTTGTAGATATTGGCGTACATCAAGATGGTTTAGTACATATTTCTCAACTGGCTGACAGGTTTGTAGATGACCCCAAAAAAATTGTCAAAGTAGGACAAGTTGTGCAAGTCCGGGTGTTAGAAGTTAATGAAAAATTAAAGAGAATTAGTTTATCGATGAAAGCAGTCAAACAATAGCGTAGGTGGGGAGTGGGGAGTGGGAAACTCAGGGTCCCTCTGGGGATAAGGGGTAATGGGGAGTGGGAAAAACCTTTTATTTAGCGGGGAGATACTGCTATAAGTTTTTTCTATAATCAGCCTAATGGTAGAAGCTAAATCTATCGGAAAAAAGATGTAAAAGTCGAGAATATTGTTCAAGATAGTAATTAAGATTCGCGTACACTCTATCTTTTATTTTTAGGTAAAAAAAATGTGGGGAACACTTTTAACTATCATAGCTACAGCACTAAGCTTACTAATTGTCGATTTAGTGGTTCCAGGAGTTAACCTAGCTAATTTTCCGGCGGCTTTGATTGCTGGTTTCGCAATTGGACTGATTAATAGTTCAGTGAAGCCAGTGCTTTCTACTCTTTCATTGCCACTGAATTTTGTTTCATTAGGTGCCTTTTCACTAATCGTCAATGGTTTCTGTTTCTGGTTAGCAGCGTTGCTAGTACCTGGGTTCGCAGTCCGAGGAATTATTGCGTTTATTCTAGGTCCAGTGATTCTATCTTTTGCTAGCACCTTCATCAACAATTATTTTGCTGCAAGAAATCCTGCTTTAAGCAGTAGTGATGTCAATACCCAAGGTGAATTACCTTCTAGCTAGATAAGTAATCGCATCCAATAGCTGAATTACGACAATTCAGTATCTTCATTAGCAACTCATCAAACACAAGCACCAAATCATGAAAATAGTTCGTTTTCTTCTAGGTTTAGTATTGCCTCCTTTAGGCGTTTTCCTGACAGTGGGTGTAGGCCCAACTTTGTTAATTAATGTTTTGCTGACACTTTTAGGTTGGCTTCCCGGTAGTATTCATGCCGTTTGGGTTATTGCCAAGCACGAAGAACAAATGAGTACAGGCAGAGGTACTTACTAGGTTTTTTTGGTAGAGATGTAGCAGTGCTATTTCTCTACCATGATTTTTTCCATAGATAAAGCAAAATAGGGTGGTAATTACCTACCCTATTATTTTAATATTTGACAACTCTGGAAACCATTTTATGTACATTTATGGTTAAAATAGCGCGCTATTTCTTCGTAAGTTGTTCATCTTTATCAGCAAGTTCTTTATCTTTAAATAAGTCAGCTGCTGATAACAGTAATTCCCTGAGAGTTTGTTTGATTTGGCGCTCCTTATAAGCTAGAGATGAACCTGCTTCTCCTAGTTTATCTTCTAACTGCGATCGCTTCTCTTCTACTTGTGTAGCTAAAACTTCGGCTTGGGGACGGGCTTGATTATACCAGTTTTTTGCTTCATCTATATAATCTTTAACTTCCTCAGAGCGTCCGCCATACCGTGCAGCTAAATTAGCGCGAACAATAGCTAGTTGTGCTTGCAGTTGTGCATAGCGTTTCTTTAATAAAGATACTTCTTCACTATCTTTGATGGCATTAACCGCAGAGTCAATAGCAATTTTAGTTTCAGCAGTTTTATCTTTACCTGTATCTTCAATTTCTGCTAAAATTCCATCAACTTCTTGCTGAATTTGTTCTTCTTCATTGTCTAATTGAGCTTGTAGCCTTTTGACTTCTGCTTGGGTTTTCACAATAGCTTCATGTCTTTTACTGTTAACTCCTTCTAGTGCGCCTTCAATAGAAGCTGTCACGTCTTCTTTAATTTCTGTACTTTTGTCTTGGAGATTTTCAATGACAGCAGAAACAGCATCTTTGACAAGTAAACGAATTTCTTTTGAGCCTGTTTTAAATTCTGAACTTACCTGAGAAACAGCAGATTTGACAATCTCCCGAATTCTTTCGGTTCTTAATTGTCCAGTTTCTTGAACTTGTTTGAGGTCAGTTTGGATTTTTTCTTTGATGTTGTTAGACATATTGAAGCATTCCTAATTTTTATTAGGTATTGTGTTACATCTATATTATGAAATGTATTTTCAGGATTGGGTACTTCCTTTAGATATAAATTGTGCGCTAGTAAAAGCTGCAATCATTATTTTTTAAACAAACCCCAGAGGCGTAGAGGACACACAGAGGCGATTCATTCGGTAAGTTTTTTGATTGACTGTTCCCCGTTTGCTTTTTCTTCCTCTCTCCCCACACATAGTTTGTAAGTATTTACCTATTTATGGGATGATAAGTAATGAGTTATTAGTCAATCAATTTCGTTATGTGGCGCGTAAATGTTACTTGTTCTGGTGATGCCTGGAAACAATATGGGGCTGATTTTAAAAAGATGGCCGATCAGTATCCATGCGAGTGTATTTCTTCTAAAAAAATGCCCGATGAAACACGGATTATGGCATATAAAATAGAAGATATCAGCGATGCTGAGACGTTTCAAGAAAATTGTGCCAAATATACGGGATTTATCACTGACTTTGAATCTTTGTAGGATGGGCTGCAATGTCACTAAGCTAATTCAGTATCCGGGGTATGTGAATGAAAAGACCATTAACAGTATTATTAGTAACAATTTTGTTATTTTTTAGTAATTTTACATTGCCTGCGATCGCCTCAGATACCAGTAATGGTGCAGAAGTGTTTAGTGTTCATTGTGCGGGGTGTCATATCAATGGCGGTAACATCATCAGGCGGGGTAAAAACTTGCACAAGAAAGCCCTCCAGAAATATGGTATGGATTCCGTCGAGGCGATCGCATCCATAGTCACTAATGGTAAAAATAATATGTCAGCCTACAAAGACCGTCTCACATCACAGCAAATAGAAGCTGTTGCTGTTTATGTTCTTGAACAAGCCGACACTGGTTGGCATTAGATAATTGAAAATTAAAAATATGGCCTTATCAAACGCAAGTCGTCTGATTGGCGATTTTGGCGACGAATATCGACGATAATCGAGCTTTACAGGAGCAGTTACTAGTATGCAATCTAGCACTACCCCCAAAACCATCTTAGTTGCAGGCAATCTCCGAAAGCTTAACGGGTGACAAGAAGGCTAAACAGCTTGTTTAATAAGGGATAGAGCCTG